>NZ_RZSW01000177.1:0-10950 GCF_003997375.1 Mesorhizobium sp. M5C.F.Ca.IN.020.29.1.1
ATCTCCAGCACATCGAGCTGTCCGAGGAAATCGGCGGACGCGGCATCATGGCGCAGCCGGGCGGCGTCCTTGGCGGTGGTGATGAGGCCAAGTCCGGCACCTCGCGCTGTCGTTGCCAGTTCGGCAAGCTCGTCCTCCCCATAGAAATGATGGTCCGGAAACGACCGGGTCAGCGCAATCTCGCCGCCGGCCTCACGGACCGTGTCGAAGAATTTGTCGGGATGGCCGATGCCGGCAAAGGCGAGAAATCGCTTGCCGGCCAGCCCCGCCTTGCTGCTTGGCCGTGTACGCGCCTCGAAGATCGGCCGGCCGGCACGCGCCGCCTGGCGGACGACCGCATCGGCAGCAAGGCCCTCGCCCATCTTCAGCAGCGCGCTGGTGAAAACCAGTTGGTCGACGATATCAGCCCTGAGCGGACCGCCAGGAATGACATGGCCGTTGCCGACGCCGTAGCGTGCATCGACGACGACCAGCGCATAGTCGATATGGATGCGCGCGCTCTGGAAACCGTCATCCATGATCAGGAAATCGCAGCCATGCTTTTCCAGCAGAAGGCGCGCGCCGGCGGCACGGTTCGGCGTCACTGCGACCGGCGCGTGCTCGGCCAAAAGCAGCGGCTCGTCGCCGACATGCTTGGCGGCGTCATGATGCGGATCGACGACATGCGGCTGCGCGAAGGAGCCGCCATGGCCGCGCGACAGGAAACCGGGATTGAGCTGCATGCGCCTGGCCTGCCGGGCAAGGGCGATCGCCACCGGCGTCTTGCCGGTGCCGCCGACGGTGAAGTTGCCGACGCACAGCACCGGCGCCTCGACCTTTTCGCGCGCTGCTGAGCGCATGCGGCGGCCGGCAATGAGCGCATAGATCGCGGACAGCGGCGCCAGCGCCAGCGCCCGCCAGTCCGGTTCTTCCCACCAGAAGGGGGGCGCTTCGCTGGCCATTTTAGCGGCCGTTGGCGCCCTTGAGGCGCGACTTGACGACCAACGGCTGAATGTAGGGTTCGAGCGACTTCAACGTGAGCGCCAGCGCGCCGCGCATCTCGTCGACGGTCGCCGCGCCGGCCGCCATCATCTCATGGCGAGCCACCTCGTTGCTCAACAGGAAATTGACGGCGCCGGCCAGCATGTCGCGGTCGCGCACCAGCTTGGCGCCGCCGCTGTCGAGCAGGCGCTGATAGGTTTCGCGAAAATTCTGGACATTGCGGCCGGCCAGCACCGCCGTGTCGAGCATGGCCGGCTCCAGCGGGTTCTGGCCGCCCTCCGAGGTGAGCGAACGACCAACGAAGGCGATCTCTGTCAGCCGGAGATAAAGCCCCATCTCGCCCATCGTGTCGCCGAGCAGAATGTCCGTATCGGCGATGATCCGGTCGCCCTTGCTGCGCCGAGCGACTTTCAGGCCCATGCCGGAAATCTGCGTGGCAAGCGCTTCGGCGCGATCGGGATGGCGCGGCACGACGATCGTCAAAAGACCGTGGTGACGCTTGTGCAGCATCGCGTGAACCTCGGCAGCGACCACCTCTTCGCCGTCATGGGTCGAGATGGCCGCCCAGGTCGGTCGGGCGCCGATCTGGCGCTTCAGCGTGTACAGCGTCCTTTCATCGGCCGGCGGCGGCGTGGTGTCGACCTTGAGATTGCCGGATACGGTGACCGGCCGGGCGCCGAGCGAGAGGAAGCGCTCGCCGTCGACATCCGACTGGGCAACAACATGGGCGAGATTCTCGAACAGCGCCTCGGCGATGTTGGCGCGTTTCTTCCAGGATTTGAACGAACGGTCCGACAGCCTGCCATTGACCAGCACCTGCGGCACACGGCGCGCGCCGAGCTCCAGGATGGTCATCGGCCAGATCTCCGATTCGGCGATGATCGCCAGATCCGGCCGCCAATGGTCGAGGAAGCGGCTGACCGCCGGCTTGAGGTCGAGCGGCACATATTGGTGGATGATGCGATCGCCGAGCCGTTCGTCGGCAACCTGAGCGGAGGTGACAGTCCCCGTCGTCAGCACGATGTTGACGCCGTAGTCGAGGATGCTCTCGACCAGCGGCACGACGGCAATTGTCTCGCCGACGCTCGCCGCGTGGATCCAGATCACCGGTCCCTCGGGGCGTTCGCGCCCGGCGATGCCATAGCGTTCGCGCCGGCGAATTCGGTCCTCCTTGCCCCTGGAGGTGCGCCAGGCGACATAGGGTCCGATCAGCGGGTAGGCGACTGCGCCTGCGAAACGATACGCCGTCAGGAAGGTGCGCGCCCAGCGCTCGCTCATTTTGAGCCATCCACGAGGCGATAGGCCTCGGCGGTCGCGGCGTTGAGCGCGGCCGTGACCTCCTGGCGCTTGCGTTCCATTTCGGCCTCATCCGCATTGGCCGGAACGAAAACCGGCGCTCCGACGACAATCGAGGAGCGGCCGAACGGCAGGTTGATCGTGGTCTTGTCCCAGCTGCGCTCCAGCACCTTGCGGCGGCTGGTGGCGATGGCGGCGGGCAGGATCGGTCGGCCCGAAAGCCGCGCCAGGAGAACGATGCCAAGCCCCGCATCGCGCGGCGTGCCATGCGGAATATCAGCGATCATGGCGACGTTCTTGCCGGTGGCGAGTGACTTTTTCAGGGCAATCAGCGCTGTGGCGCCGCCCTTGTCGCGACGCTTCGAGCTTTCGCGTCCGCCCGAGCCGCGCACCGCCTCGATGCCGAATTTCTCGATCATCAGTGCGTTGAGCTCGGCATCGGCACTACGCGACACCATAGCGACCAGCGGCCGTCCTTTGGGATAGTAGGCCGGAGTCAGAAGATGCTGGCCGTGCCATAGCGCGATGATGATGGGTTCGAACTGCGAGTAGGCGCCGCCCGACATCTGCGCCGACCCGTCGACGACACGGTTGGTCAGGCGGATGATGCGAACGAACTGCGCAAATAGGCTGGCGATGGCGTTCTTGACGAATCGCGATTGCGCCAGCGGTTCGCGTATTTTGCGCCAGAATGTCTTCGAGGTGCCACCGCGGCGCCCCCTTACCGCGGACCTCGTGGGCGGCCCTTTCACGGCTTCATGATCCATCAATGTCAACCGGCGGCCTTGTTGTCGGGGTCGAGCAACCGGTGCAGGTGAACGACGAAATAACGCATGTGGGCGTTGTCCACGCTGGCTTGGGCCTTGGCTTTCCACGCCGTTTGCGCCGATTGATAATCCGGATAGATGCCGACGATGTCGAGCGCGTCGAGATCACGGAATTCTGTCCCGCCCAGCGTCTTCAGTTCGCCGCCGAACACCAGGTGCAAAAGCTGCTTCTTTCCGTCTTCCGCGGTCATGTCGGTCCTTCACATATCGTGAGTTTGTGACAGGTCTAGACCAAAGCCGCCGACTTTGGAACCATTGATGATATGTTCAACCGTCCAGCCCTGCGATGATGCCGGAGAGCACGGCAAGCAGTTCGCCGCTGCCGGCAACCAGCGCGCCGTGGTGGATCACTTCGCCGGCATAGCGCGGTGCGCGGCCATTCTGGTCGAGCAATGCGCCGCCGGCCTCGCGCAGGATGAGATTCGCCGCGGCGATGTCCCAGTCATGGGCGTTGGGTTTGACGAAGGTCGCGTCGAGCCTGCCATTGGCGACCATCGCCAGCCGGTATGCGAGCGAGGGAATATAGGGCACGCGGCTCAGCCGGCCCTGCCATTCCGCCGGCATCAGCCCTATCAATGGCTTCGGCCCGCCGATTTCGACCTTTGCTGTCGGGCGGCGCACGGCAATGCGACGGCCATTCAGGAACGCCCCCTCACCGGGCAGCGCCCAATAGGTCTCCTCGGTGGCGGGACATTCGAGAACGCCGGCAAGGGTGCGACCGTCTTCGACCACCGCGACGCTGACGCACCAGGAGCGAAGGCCTTCGAGGAAGCCGCGCGTGCCGTCGATCGGATCGACGACGAAGGTGCGGCGGGCGGCAAGCCTTGCCGGATCGTCGGCCGTCTCCTCCGACAGCCAGCCATAGTCCGGCCGCGCTGCAAGCAAGGTTTCGCGCAGATAGGCGTCGGCGGCGTGATCGGCCTCGCTCACCGGCGAGGTGCCGCCCTTCATCCACACCTGCGGATTGTTGCCGAAATAGCGCATGGCGATGGCGCCCGCCTCGCGGGCGGCGTCGCGCAGCAGTGGCAGATCCTCGCGAGCCCCGGCGGAGGTGACCTGGTCAAGCTCCGGCAAGGGTCATGCCTTCGATCAGAAGCGTTGGTGCGGCGGTCCCGAAATTGCGATCGAGATCGCTCGCCGCAACCATGTTGAGGAACATGGACTTCAGGTTCGAGGCGATGGTCACTTCCGCAACCGGATAGGCGAGCTCGCCATTCTCGATCCAGAAGCCGGAAGCGCCGCGACTGTACTCGCCAGTCACCATGTCGACGCCCTGGCCGAACACTTCGGTGACGTAAAAGCCTGATTTGAGCGACTTGATGAGGTCTTCGGGCGTCCGCTCGCCCGGCTCGATAGCGAGGTTGGTTGATGACGGCGAGACGGAGGAGCCGTTGCGCGAACCGCGCCCGTTGGTGGTCAGCCCCAATTCCCGCGCGGCCGAGGTTGAGAGGAACCAGTGGTTCAAAGCGCCCTTCTCAACCATCAGCAGCTTTTCGCCCTCGATGCCTTCACCGTCGAACGGACGCGACGCCTGGCCGCGGAGCCGGAGCGGCTCGTCGGTGACGGTGATCGCGGCCGCCGCCACCTGCTTGCCCATCATGTCGCGCAGAAAGCTGGTCTTGCGCGCGACGGACGCGCCGTTGATGGCGCCGGCGAGATGACCGGCAATGCCGCGGGCGACGCGCGGGTCGAACACCACATCGACCGGCCCGGTCGCCGCCTTGCGCGCGCCGATGCGCCGCGCGGCGCGTTCGCCGGCCTTGCGGCCGATGTCCTCGGGCGCGTCCAGGTCGGAGAAATGCTGGCGCGAGGAGAATTCATAATCGCGTTCCATGCCGGTGCCCTCGCCGGCGATCACGCTGGTCGAGCGCGAAAAGCGCGACGCGACGTAGTGGCCGACAAAGCCGTGCGAGGTGGCGAGCACCAGCCCGCCAAGCCCGGCGCTGGCGCCGCTGCCGGCCGAATTGGTAACGCCCTTGACGGCAAGGGCCGCCGCTTCCGCGGCCAGCGCCGCTTCCTTCAACTGGTCGGCCGAGACTTCCGTCGGATCGAACAGGTCGAGGTCGCGCGGCTTCTTGACCAGCGAGGCCGGATCGGCGAGGCCCTGATAGGGATCTTCCGGCGAGACTTTCGCCATCGCCACGGCGCGGTTGGCTAGCACTTTCGGGTCGGAGGCAGCGGTTGCCGAGACGCTCGCCACCCGCTTGCCGACGAAGACGCGTAGCGAAACATCCTCGCTCTCGGACGCCTCGGTGCCCTCGACCTTGCCAAGCCGCACCGACACGCCGGTCGAACGGCCGCGCACCGCAACCGCGTCGGCGGCGTCGGCGCCGGCCCGTTTGGCAGCTTCGACCAGGGCCGCGACGCGGTCGGTCAATTTCGCTGAGTCCAGCGTATCGGTCATGTGCATAGTCCTGTTTTCCCGCCGGGCAGCCGCTCCGCACCATCTATTGTTCCGATGTGGCTTGTGCAATGGCAGAAGTGGCAAGCAGGATAGATCGGCCAGCAGACACTCGGCTTTAAGCGGCATGATCGGAGCGGGTCCTCAAAGGCTGCTTCGCAGCGATTTCGGACTGGCCGATGGCCCTTTGACGCCGTTCTCCGACCATATGCGGACGTGCGATTGCGGTAACGCCCTTGTCCTTTCCACTCATGATCGGCACCTGCCCGAAACCGCTAAATTTAGCGATTTCTTGTGTGTCCTTGGAACTTTGTAGCTTGCGTTCCATTTTCAATCGCATGCGAGACTCTGTGATCCAAAGCATCAGGACTGCGGTGAACGTGTCGCCGCCGCTGTACTCGCTGGTCCTTCCCATATACAATGAAGAACAGGTGCTGCCTCGACTGATCGAGCGGATCAGTTCGCTGATCTGCCGGTTGGACGGCGAGGCTGAGGCGATCTTTGTCGATGACGGAAGCATCGATGGAAGCGTCGAATACCTTCGGAACGTCGTCGCCGTCGAGCCGCGCTTCCGGCTGATCGAGCTTTCCCGCAATTTCGGCCACCAGGTCGCGATCACGGCCGGCATGGACGCGGCTGCGGGTGATGCCGTCATCGTCATGGATGCCGACCTGCAAGACCCGCCGGAGGTGGTTCTCGATCTGGTGGCGAAGTGGAAGGAGGGCTTCGAGATCGTCTATGCCCGCCGTGTCAAGCGTGAGGGCGAATCCTGGTTCAAGCGCTTGACGGCGAGTCTCTTCTACCGCCTGCTGGAGAAGATGACGTCGGTCGACATCCCGCGCGACGTCGGCGATTTTCGCCTGGTCGGGCGCAAGGCTCTGGAAACCTTCAAGCAAATGCCCGAACATGATCGTTTCGTCAGGGGCATGTTCGCCTGGATGGGGTTCAAGCAGACGGCGGTGCCTTTCGAACGCCCGGCGCGGACCCTTGGCCAGACCAAATACCCATTCTGGAAGATGATGCACCTTGCCGTTCACGGCATCGTCAGCTTCTCCGAGAAGCCGCTGCGCATGGCGCTGTGGGGCGGATTGGCCATCTCCGCGCTTGCGCTGGTGTTCGGTACCTTCGCCATCTTCGCCTGGATTTTTGAAACCGGCATCATTGCCGGCTGGACATCCACTGTGGTGATCGTGTCGCTCCTTTGCGGCATCAATCTTTTCATGACCGGCGTTGTCGGGCTCTATGTCGGCGGTATCCACGCCGAGGTCAAACGCCGTCCGCTTTACGTGATCGATCGGGTCGCCGGCTTCGACACGGCAGTGCGTGCTGCCACCCCGGGTGATAGCCGTCGATCGTTTCGGAAACCCAGAAACGGAGCCTCGGCCGATGGCCGAACTCTTCGACAGCTATAAATCAAATTATGGCGAGGCGGTCGCAGGATCCATCCGGTTTTCCGGACTCAAGCACGACTTCTTTCTGATCGCCAAGGCCGACCTGCTGCGGCGTCTCGTGGTCGAGCGAAGGCTTCGGCAGGGTGGTGCCGGTGTGCGGGCGCTGGATGTCGGCTGCGGCGTCGGGTCGCTCCACCCTTATCTCGAAGGCGTCTTCGAGCGCCTGGATGGCTGCGACGTCTCGGAAGAATCGATCCTGCGCGCCGGCCAGGACAATCCAGGTGTGACCTATCGCGCCTGTACCACGCTGAGTCTGCCTTACGAGGACGGCGTGTTCGATCTGGCTTTCGCCAGTTGCGTCGTTCATCACGTTCCGCCCGTCTCCTGGCTCGATTTCTTCCGGGAGATGCGGCGCGTGGTGCGGTCGGGCGGCGTCGCCTGCATCATCGAACACAATCCCTATAACCTGCTGACGCGTCTTGCGGTGTTGCGGTGTCCATTCGACCAGGACGCGGTCCTGCTCAACGCGGCCAAAGCAAGGTCCCTCTTTCAGGAGACGGGCTTCAGCGATATCCGATCCGAGCATTTCCTGCTGCTGCCCTCGGCCAGGCCCTTCGCCCGAAGACTCGAACGCGTGCTCGCGCACATGCCGCTTGGAGCCCAGTACGCGTGCAGTGCGTATGTCTGAGGGCCGTTCGACCGCCCGCATCGGGCTGAAGCTGCTGGCCCGCTTCGGGTTGGTCGGCATCGCCGCGACAATCCTGTATGCTGCCTTGGCTATCGGTTTGGTCAAATCGGAATGGATCGGCTTCTCGCCCGTCCAAGCATCGCTTGCAGCTTACGCCGCGGCTGCCGTGTTCTCGTATCTCGCCCATAAGTCAGTAACGTTCATGTCGAGCGGATCGCACCGATCGGAAGCTGCACGTTTTCTCCTGCTGACGGCGACAGGCTTCGCCGTGGCTTACGCGGCGCCGGCGCTTTTGACCGCGAAACTCGGCCTGCCGCCCATCATTGCCATTCTGGTTACATGCCTGCTTATTCCAGCGGTCAATTTGCTCATGCTCGACCGATGGGTTTTTGCGCAGCGTAGACCCGGCCAGCAAGGCGACCGCTCTACCTAATCCACCTCAATGGCATCCAGCCGGAACGACACCAGCTTGATGGAGCGCTTATAGATGTTGCTGGCGGCCGGAGTTGGCGGAATGCCGTCGAGATAATCGAAGGCAATTTCGAGTGTATCGGCCTTGCCGAGCGCCGCCGATGGAATGACGAACGAGACGGTTCGGGGTTCTTTGCCAGACAGCGTCACCGCATGCGCCCGAACACCGTTCACCGAGATCACAACCCTCTGCGTGATCTGTGGAGGACGAATGACGGCGGCCATCTGCAGCGTGGCTGCCAGCCCGTTGCGCAGCGGCGGTATCTTCGCGCGGAGCCGCGAGGTCTCGCCCAGGGAATGGGTGCCGTCGGCGACGGGTCCCGACCAGCCGCAGACCTTTATGCCGGCTGCCTGCTTGGCGCCGTCGTTCCGGAACGATATCGTCTGGCCAAGTGTGTAGCTGCCGACGGCATCGCGGTTGAGGCAGGTCGTCGTCCGGTCGATGTAATATGCACGATAATCGGCATTGACGTTCGGATTGAGAGCAAGCGTTAGGATGACGATCTCGGACCCGGCCAGAACCGCCGCGAGCACGTAGCCGCCGAGCGAGGCGGCGCGTCTGTAAGTCCCCAGAGTGTCAGACCAAGGCAAGGTAGCCTCCGATCCACGCCACCGTCGTGAAATAACAGGCGCCGAGGAAGAGAACCAAAGCTGCGAGCCAAATGAGCCTCGACGCCGACAACAGGACGGCGAGCAACATTGTCAGAGGCGCAAGCCCAACGACATATCTGACCATCGAGGCCAGGTTGGTGATCAGCGGCAGGATGATGCAGAGCGCGCAGAAGAGTGCCGCGCCATGTTGTCTTCGAGCCGCCAGAACGGCCGACAGCGCCAATCCGGTGATCGCGGCCAGCGCGCTCCATTGCGGCGCCGTGGGCAGCCATCCGGTGGTCGGAACAGCTGAGAGTCCGTCCCATAGAAAGACCAGCGGATTGCCGGCCACTCGTCCGAAGGCGCGCTGGATGTGCAAGAACGCAAAGCCGTCCCCGACCGTAAGGTAAAGAAACAGGATGTAAGCGAACAAACCGGCAGGCGAGATGAGGACAGCGACCAGCAGATCCGGCCGGCCAAGCACCCAGCGCGGGAAAGACAGCGTCGATCCGCCCTGCTCGCGGTGCTCCCTGAACATTTGAATCACGGTCGCAAATACGACGAAGACCCCGACGAGCCTGGTCGCCGACAGCAGCGCGGATGAAATACCAGCGGCGAGATAGCTGGAGCGCTTGAGCGCCAGAAAAACGCACGAGGTCAGGAGCACGAAAAGAGGTTCGCTCAGGAAGGTCGTGAAGTGAAAGGAGAACGGGCCGCTCAGCAGAAAAGCGCAATACAGCACATAGGCCCGCATGTTCTTCTCGAGCAGCGGCCATGCCACCAGACAGGCGCCGTAGCTGCAGACAATGGAGGTGATGGTGGCGACCAGTATCGTCTGGAAAGGGAAGATAACCCGAATCGCGGCCACCAGCATCGGGTAGAGCGGGAAGAAGCCCCAGCGACCGACATTGCTGTGGTCTGGAATGGGAAAGCGCTCGTAACCTTGTTCGCTGATGTCAATATACCAGGCGCAATCCCAGCGGCAGAGCGCGCGGGCATAAGCCGCGAAACCTGGTTCCTCCGACACAGAAGCAAATGCTGCATAGCGAATGGCCAGTCCGCTGATCACGAACAGCAACGGCACCGCTGCGGCGGTCAGGAACATGGCGCGAGCGCCAGCGCTCGCACGCGCGACATCTTCGAGCGCCAACTCTGCCTCCACCCATTCGAGTGGCTGGCGCCACTCTCCCCTCTAAATTAGCGCCGCCGGGGCAAATTCAAGACATCCCTTTCGTCGGCGGCATCATCTTCGTCCCCGGATCACGAGTCTCTCAGCCAGACGAGCATCTCGCCGGGATCGCGGTTGTCCCAGGCAAAATAGGGAACGGCGGTGACTTTCGTCTCCTCCACCGCCGGTGGTTCGGTGCGGTAGAGCCCGTCTTTCCAGTTTTCAAAGGCCTCTTTCTCGGCAACTGCCGAGAGCGTGACGACGCCGCCCAACAGGTTCGGCTCCTCACGCGCCTCGATGTTTGCCGTCCGTGGCAAGGCGATGCGGTGCAGCTGGCCGGCATTGTCGGTCTCCTCGACGCAATAGATCAGCGGACCGCGGGCAAGCGCGACGCGGCCGATATCCTGCCGCACCTCCGGATTGGCGTAGAGACGGTCGACGGCCATTTCGAGGTCGAGCTCGACCTGGTCACCCTTGCGCCACTCGCGCCGGATCGCGGCATAGCCGTCGTTGGTTACGCTACCCAGATCGACTGCCTCCCCGTTCACCTTGAGCACCGCCTTGCGGCACCAGGCTGGCAGGCGCAGGTGCAAGGTAAACTCGGTCGGCGCCTCGGGCTCGATCGTGATCGAGACTGCCCCGTCCCACGGATAATTGCTGGCGTGGGTCAGCTCTATTTGCGTCCCCGCGATATCGAAACGAGCCGTGCTGTTTCCATAGAGATGGACGGCGAGCGCATCGTCCGACAGACTGTAGAAATAGCTGCCGATCGAAGCCACCATGCGCCCGATATTGGGCGGACAGCACGGGCAGCGATGCCATTTCCAGCGGTTGTGCTCCCCCCGGCTTTCCAGCGGATTTTCATAGAAGAACAGCGAGCCGTCGAGCGACAGACCCGAGATCGAGCCGTTGTAGAGAGCTCGCTCCATCATGTCGGCGTAGCGGGCATTCGGACCCATGCCGAGCATGCGGCTTGCCCAGAACACCAATCCGACCGAAGCGCAGGTCTCGGCATAGGCGGTGTCATTGGGCAGGTCGTAGTCGGCGGTAAAACCCTCATTGTGCGACGACGGTCCAATGCCACCGGTGACGTAGAGGTTCTTGCTCGTGAGATCGTCCCACAGCCGGTCGAGCGC
>NZ_RZSW01000178.1:0-10905 GCF_003997375.1 Mesorhizobium sp. M5C.F.Ca.IN.020.29.1.1
CAATGCGGCACATCCCGGCGGAGCTGACCGCCGATATGCGGCGCGCGCTTCGATCGGCCAGCACGGCGCGCGAGCGCGTTTCGGCGGTGGTCGCCGTCAATTTCTCTGACGTCCAGTTCCGCCCGGAAACGATCGCCGCCTGGCTCGCCTTCTATGTGGAGGCGCAGAAATCGTCAGCGCTGCGCCGGCTGCTCAAGGTCTATGCGCGGCGCCTGCATTCCAATCTGTTGAGCGGGCTGACCGGCATCCTGCCGAGAAGCGAAGCCGACCGGGTCGCCGAGGCGACAGCGGCGCTGATCGACGGGCTCTATATCAGGCGCGCGCTGAAGGACGGCGTGCCCAATGCCGTGACCGCGATCGCACTGATCGAGGACTATCTCGAAACGAAACTCAGCCGGCGGAGCGCACAGTGACGTCCAAGCGACCCAATTTCCTGATCGTCATGGTCGATCAGCTCAACGGCACATTGTTCCCGGATGGGCCGGCGGACTTCCTGCACGTGCCGCATTTGAAGGCATTGGCCGCCCGCTCGGCACGCTTTGCCAACAACTACACCGCCTCGCCGCTCTGCGCGCCGGGCCGCGCCTCGTTCATGAGCGGGCAGTTACCATCGCGCACCGGAGTCTACGACAATGCCGCCGAATTCGTCTCGTCGATCCCGACCTTCGCCCATCACCTGCGGGCAGCCGGTTACTACACCTGCCTGTCGGGCAAGATGCATTTCGTCGGGCCGGACCAGTTGCATGGCTTTGAGGAACGGCTGACCACCGACATCTATCCGGCCGATTTCGGTTGGACGCCGGATTATCGCAAGCCCGGCGAGCGGATCGACTGGTGGTATCATAATCTCGGCTCGGTGGCCGGCGCCGGCGTCGCCGAGATCACCAACCAGATGGAGTATGACGACGAGGTTGCCTTCCATGGGGTGCAGAAGCTTTATGATTTCGCCCGCGTCTCCGACGACGCTTCGCGCCGGCCATGGTGCCTGACCGTTTCCTTCACCCATCCGCACGACCCCTATGTCGCCCGGCGGCGCTATTGGGATCTCTACGAGGACTGCCCGGCGCTTGAGCCCAAGGTGGGCTTCATTCACTACGACAAGCAGGATCCGCATTCGCAGCGGCTCTACCGGGCCAGCGACTATGACAGCTTCAAGATCACGCCGGAGCAGATCCGCCGCGCGCGGCGCGGCTATTTCGCCAACATCTCCTATGTCGACGACAAGCTCGGCGAGCTTCTGGATGTTCTCAAGCGAACACGCATGCTCGACGATACCATCATCCTGTTCTGCTCGGATCACGGCGACATGGTCGGCGAGCGCGGCCTGTGGTTCAAGATGTGCTTTTTCGAGGGCTCGGCGCGGGTGCCGCTGATGATCGCCGGCAAGGGCGTACCAGCAGGACTGATCAAGGCCCCAGTCTCCAATCTCGACGTCACCCCGACGCTTTGCGACCTCGCCGGCATCGACATGAGCGCGATTGCGCCATGGACCGACGGCCAGTCGCTGCTGCCGCTGCTCGACAGCAAGACGCGCACCGCACCCGTGCTGATGGAATATGCGGCCGAAGGCTCCAACGCGCCGATGGTGGCGATCCGCGACGACCGATACAAATTCATCCATTGCGAGATCGATCCGCCGCAACTGTTTGATCTTGACTCGGATCCGCGGGAATTGACCAATCTCGCCGCCGACCCGGCTCATGCCCCCTTACTGGCTGCTTTCACCGAAAAGGTCCAGGCGCGCTGGGACATGGCCGCTTTCGACGCCGCCGTCCGGACCAGCCAGGCGCGCCGCTGGGTGGTCTATCCGGCGCTGCGCAACGGCACCCATTACCCCTGGGATTTCCAGCCGCTGCAGAAGGCATCTGAGCGCTACATGCGCAATCATATGAACCTCGACAATCTCGAAGAGAGCAAAAGGTATCCGCGAGGCGAATGATGACACCCCTTGTGCCCTCCCTAGATCATCTCAGGCAGGCCTATGCCGTCACCGCCAAGGCGACGCAGGTCACGCCATTGCTGGAATCGGCGGCGCTCGCCAGGGAGACCGGAGCTGCCCATGTTTTCGTCAAGCCGGAATCGCTCCAATGGGCGGGATCGTTCAAGGTGCGCGGCGCCTATTGGCGGCTGAAGCGGCTGTCGCCCGATGAAGCCAGGAAGGGCGTCGTCGCCTATTCCTCCGGCAATTTCGCACAAGGACTGGCCGCCGCCGGCCAGGCGCTGGGCATTCCGGTTACCATCGTCATGCCGATCGACGCGCCGGCCGCCAAGCGCGACGCAACGGCCGGCTATGGCGCGCGCGTGGTGCTGACCGACCATGGCGAACGCGCGCGTGAGGAGGTTGCCGCCGCCAAGGCGCGCGAGATCGCCGAGACCGAGGGGCTGGCGCTGCTGCATCCGTTCGACGACCCCGAGATCGTCGCCGGCCAGGCTGGTGCGGGGCTGGAGGCGCTCGAGCAACTCGATGCCAGGAATGCCAGCGCCGATCTGCTGTTCTGCGCGGTCGGCGGCGGCGGGCTGATCGGCGGCGTTTCGCTGGCTTTCCACTATCTGTCCCCGGCGACTGAGATCATCGGCGTCGAGCCGGAAGGTTTCAACGGCATGGGCGCGTCGCTGGCGAATGGCGCCATCGAGGCCATGCCGATCGGGCCGAAATCGATCTGCGACGGGCTGATGGCGCGAAAACCCGGCGACGCGCCGTTCGCAGCGGTCAGGACCGCGGGCGTTCGCGGCATCACCGTCGACGACCAATCGGTGCGCTGTGCGATGCGGATCGCCTTCGAGCGGATGAAGCTGGTGCTGGAACCTTCGGGCGCTGCATCGCTTGCGGCGCTGCTCGGCGGCAAGGTGGATGTGAGCGGCAAGACGGTGCTCGTGGTGGCAACCGGCGGCAATGTCTCGCTCACCGATTTCATGGCGCATATGAACCATGCTTGAGGCGGATTTCGTCATCATCGGCGCCGGCTCGGCCGGCTCGGCCATGGCCTACCGGCTGTCGGAAGACGGCAAATATTCGGTGATCGTCATCGAATTTGGCGGCAGCGACATCGGGCCGCTGATCCAGATGCCGTCGGCGCTGTCGATCCCGCTCAACATGAGCCTCTACGACTGGGGTTTTGCCAGCGAGCCGGAGCCGCATCTCGGCGGCCGCGTGCTGGCGACGCCGCGCGGCAAGGTCATCGGCGGCTCGTCCTCGATCAACGGCATGGTCTATGTGCGCGGCCACGCCCGCGACTTCGACCACTGGGCCGAACAGGGCGCGGCCGGCTGGGGGTTTGCCGACGTGCTCCCCTACTTCAAGCGCATGGAGGACGCCAACGGCGGTGAGAATGGCTGGCGCGGCCACGGCGGCCCGCTGACCGTGCAGCGCGGCTCAAGGACGAATCCACTCTACGGCGCCTTCGTCGAGGCAGGCCGTCAGGCCGGCTTCGAGCTGACCGACGATTACAACGGCGCGAAGCAGGAAGGCTTTGGGCCGATGGAACAGACCATCCGCGGCGGCCGCCGCTGGTCGGCGGCGAGCGCCTATCTCAGGCCGGCGCTCAGGCGGAAAAACGTTAGCCTGGTCAAGGGTTTCGCACGGCGGGTGATCGTCGAGAATCAACGCGCCACCGGAGTCGAGATCGAAACGCGCAAACGGATTCAGGTGGTCAAGGCGCGACGTGAAGTGATCGTTGCCGCCTCCTCGATCAATTCGCCCAAGATCCTGATGCTGTCCGGCATCGGCCCGGCCGAACATCTCAGGGAATACGGCATTCAGGTAATCGCCGACCGGCCCGGCGTCGGTCGCAACCTGCAGGACCATATGGAGCTCTACATCCAGCAGGAATCGACGCAGCCGATCACGCTGAATTCGGTGCTGAATCCCTTCTCCAAGGCAATGATCGGCGCGCAATGGCTGTTCTTCAAGTCGGGTCTCGGCGCAACCAACCATTTCGAGGCGGCCGCCTTCGTGCGCTCGCGCGCCGGCGTCGACTATCCCGATATCCAGTATCATTTCATCCCGGCGGCGGTCCGCTACGACGGCAGGGCGGCGGCGAAGGCGCACGGTTTCCAGGCGCATGTCGGGCCAATGCGATCGAAGTCGCGCGGTTCTGTCACGCTGCGCTCGCCAGATCCCAAGTCGAAGCCGGTGATCCGCTTCAACTACATGTCGCATCCGGACGACTGGACCGAGTTCCGCCACTGCATCCGGCTGACGCGCGAGATCTTCGGCCAGTCGGCATTCGACCCTTATCGCGGCAAAGAGATCTCGCCGGGCTCGCACGTTCAGTCAGACGACGATCTCGACGCCTTTATCCGCGATCACGCCGAAAGCGCCTATCACCCTTGCGGCACCTGCAAGATGGGCCGCAAGGATGATCCGATGAGCGTCGTCGATCCGGAATGCCGTGTCATCGGCGTCGAGGCGCTGCGGGTCGCCGATTCCTCGATCTTCCCGCGCGTCACCAACGGCAATCTCAACGCACCGTCAATCATGACCGGCGAGAAGGCCGCCGACCACATTCTTGGCCGCACGCCGCAGGCGCCGTCCAACCAGGAACCATGGATCAATCCGCGCTGGCAGGTGTCGGATAGATAGGCGATGATCCGGCGGACTGTCTGCCCGCCGGCCCCCGGCGAAAGACAATTTGGAGAAACTCTCATGCGCGCCCAGCCAAAGGCATCGCACTATGTCAACGGACGCTACATCGACGACGAGCAAGGTGTGCCGCTGCCGGTGATCTATCCGGCAACCGGCGAGACCATCGCGATGCTGCGTTCGGCGACGCCGAACGTGCTGGAACTCGCGATCGAAGCAGCGCGTGCAGCACAACCGGCCTGGGCGCGGCTGAAGCCGGTCGAGCGCGGGCGCATCCTGCGCCGCGCTGCCGACATATTGCGTGCGCGCAACGCCGACCTGGCGCGCATCGAGACGCTGGATACCGGTAAGGCAATCCAGGAGACTCTGGTGGCGGATGCGCCATCGGCAGCCGACTGCCTCGAATATTTCGGCGGCGCGGTCGCTGCTTATAATGGCGAGTCCTTCGATCTCGGCGGACCCTTTGCCTATACAAGGCGCGAGGCCCTCGGCGTCTGCGTCGGTATCGGCGCCTGGAACTACCCGATCCAGATCGCCGGCTGGAAATCGGCACCCGCGCTCGCCATGGGCAACGCCATGGTGTTCAAGCCGTCGGAGAACACGCCGCTGTCGGCGCTGGCGCTCGCCGAAATCTATACCGAAGCTGGGCTGCCCGACGGGCTGTTCAATGTCGTGCAAGGCTACGGCGATGTCGGCGCCGGCCTCGTCGGGCACGATGTCGTCGCCAAGGTCTCGGTGACCGGTTCGGTGCCGACCGGCCGCAAGGTGCTGTCGCTCGCCGGTTCGAAGATGAAGCATGCCACCATGGAGCTCGGCGGCAAGTCGCCGCTGATAGTCTTCGACGACGCCGATCTCGAAAACGCCATTGGCGGCGCCATGCTCGGCAATTTCTATTCGACCGGCCAGATCTGCTCCAACGGCACGCGGGTCTTCGTGCAGAAGGGTATCCACGACCGTTTCGTCGAACGGCTAGTCGAGCGGACCAAGAAGATCCGTATCGGTGATCCGCTCGACCAGGAGACGCAGATGGGGCCGCTTGTCTCCAAGGACCAGCATGAAAAGGTCATCGGCTATATCGAAGCCGGCAAGCAGGATGGCGCCGTGCTCGCCTGCGGCGGCAACGTGCCCTCGCTGCAGGGTTTCCAAGGCGGCTTCTTCGTCGAGCCGACGGTCTTCACCGGCGTCACCGACACGATGCGCATCGCCCGCGAGGAGATTTTCGGGCCTGTGATGAGCGTGCTGAAATTCGACGATGAGGACGAGGTGATCGATCGCGCCAACGACACCGAATTCGGCCTTGCCGCCGGCGTGTTCACGCGCGACTTGCGACGCGCCCACCGCGTCATCGCCGAGCTGCAGGCTGGCACCTGCTGGATCAACGCCTACAATCTGACCCCCGTCGAGATCCCGTTCGGCGGCTTCAAGCAGTCCGGTATCGGCCGCGAAAATTCGCTGGCGGCGCTGGCGCTCTATTCGCAGTTGAAGTCGGTCTATGTCGAGATCGGCGATGTGGCGAGCCCGTATTGAGGCTCGCGGCTACTGCTGGTCAGCCGCTGTATTTGCCCGACTGGAAATCCGGTCGGATGCAAGCACGATGAATGCCTTGACGAGGGGCGAGAGATGCCGGCTGCTCGGATATAGAACATGCAGCCCGCCGACCGGCGTCGTGTAGTCCCGGAGAACGCGGCTCAGCCGCCCTCCATTGATGAGGGGCTCGGCGATGCTGTGCGGCAATTGGGCGATGCCGAAGCCTGCGAGCGTGGCCGCAACGACCGCCTGCATTTCATTAGCGGCGAAGCGCCCGGCCACCGTGACCGTTTCCTGACCGTGTGGCCCGTCCAGCACCCAATGGGTGCCCGAGGTCGAAGGGCCTGCGATGACGCACTGGTGGTGTGCGAGATCCGCCAGGCATTCCGGCATCCCGCGCCTTGCGAGATAGTCCGGGCTGGCGCAGAGCAGCCTGTGCGTGGAGCCGAGCTTGCGGGCGATCAGCGTCGAATCCTGAAGAACCCCGGTGCGGAAAGCGAGGTCTATGCCGTCCTCGACCAGGTTGAGCTTGTCGTCAGTCAGGCGAAGTTCGACTTTGGTCTTCGGATACATTGCCAGAAAGTCGACCACAGCAGCTGTGAGGAAATGACCCCCGAAGCCAACGGGCGCCGAGATGCGAATTGTGCCCGATGGCTCCGCCCTCGCTTCCGCGAGGCGCAGATTTGCTTCCTCGATCGTCCGCAGGGCCTGGCTGCTCTGCTCGTAATAGAGACGCCCGGCATCCGTCACGTTGAGGCTGCGCGTCGTGCGCTGCAGCAGGCGAACCCCAACCTCACGCTCGAGCGCGGCAACGCGTCGACTGACCGTCGTCTTGGGCATGGCAAGCAGCCGCGCAGCAGCGGTGAAGCTGCCAGCTTCGACGACGCGAGCGAACACCACGATATCATTAAGATCGAGCATTGTATCCTTGCATGGCACAAAGTTTTCCAATTGTAGGCAATTATGCATCAATGTGACAAACCCTAATTTTGCTCCATCGGAAAAAGAAGGAGCAAACACATGACCACCAAACGAAGCGTTCTGGTGACCGGTGCCACAGGCCAGCAAGGCGGCGCAGTTGCGCGTGCCTTGCTGTCGAGTGGGCACCGCGTCAAGGCACTAACGCGCAGGCCGGACAGCGATGCTGCGCGGCAATTGGCGTCGGCAGGCGTCGAGATCGTGGCCAGCGATCTTGGCGATACGGCCTCCGTTGTGAAGGCAGCAAAAGACGTCGATACCATGTTCCTGATGGGCAACAGCTACGAGGCTGGCATAGCACAGGAAACCCGCCAGGGGATCCTTGCCGCCGACGCGGCGAAGGCTGCCGGCGTCGGGCATTTGATCTATTCATCCGTTGCCGACGCCGACAAGAACACCGGTATTCCGCATTTCGAGAGCAAATATCTTGTCGAGCAACATGTCGCCGGGCTCGGCATCCCCTACACGATCAGCGCGCCGGTCGCCTTCATGGAGAATATCGTCGCGCCGTGGTCGATCGGCGCGCTCATCCAAGGCACGCATGCCTTTGCGATGCCTGCCAAACGTGTCCTCCAGCTGGTCGCACTTGCCGATATCGGAGCCTTCGTTGCCGCCCTGGTCGAGCGGCGCGAGCGCGTGTTCGGCAAGCGCTTCGATTTCGCCGGGAGCGAATTGTCCGGCGAAGACCAGGCCAAGATCCTTTCGCAGTCCATCGGCCGCCCGATCAACTATCAGGCAATTCCAATCGCGGTGGCCCGCCAACAAAGCGAAGATACGGCGCTGATGTTCGAGTGGTTCGACCGCGTCGGCTATGACGTCGATATCGCGGCTTTACACCGAGATTTCCCGGAGGTCCGCTGGCACAGTTTTGCCGACTGGGCGCGGGAGTTCGACTGGCGTGCCGTTGAGCGGGCTTATTCCGCTGCCTGAGTTCCTGTAGAGATCATCGGCCGATGAAAACCTGGGGGAGCGGACCAGCTGCAACCGGAAACCCGTGATCCGCTTCCCCATCGTGGCCTTTCTCGCGCCGAAATGAAAGGACCTAGAACGTCTGGTTGTAGGCGCCGACCTCAGGGCTGCGGCGCAGCACCGCATCGACGCCTTCGAACATCTGCCGGCGCCGCTCGGGCGACACCGGGCTCTCTACCACCACGACCAGCTCTGGCTTGTTCGACGACGCCCGCACCAGGCCCCAGGTGCCGTCCTCGGCAACGACGCGAACGCCATTGACGGTGATCAGATCGGCGATCTTCTGGCCGGCGAAGACAGTGCCATCCTGCTTCATTGCCTGAAAGTCGGAAACGACTCGCTCGACCACGCCGTATTTCAGCTCGTCGGCGCAGTGCGGCGACATGGTCGGCGTGCCGAAGGTCAGCGGCAGGGCGCGATAGAGATCGGCCATGCTGCTGGTCGGGCTGCGATCCAGCATCTGGCAGATGGCGATAGCCGTGATGAGACCATCGTCATAGCCGCGCCCGATCGGCGGATTGAAGAAGAAATGACCGGATTTCTCGAACCCGGCGACGGCGCCGAGCTCGGCCACGCGCCGTTTTATGTAGGAGTGGCCGGTCTTCCAATAGTCGGTGACGGCGCCATCGGCACGCAGGGCGGCGTCGGTGTTGAACAATCCGGTCGACTTGACGTCGACGACGAAGGTCGAGCCGGGATACAGTCGCGCGATGTCGCGGGCGAGCATGACGCCGACCTTGTCGGCGAAGATCTCGTTGCCTTCGTTGTCGACCACGCCGCAGCGGTCGCCATCGCCGTCGAAGCCAAGCCCGACGTCGGCTCCCGTTTCCAGCACCTTGTCGCGGATGGCGTGCAGCATCTTCATGTCTTCGGGATTTGGATTATAGTTCGGAAACGTATGATCGAGCTCGACATCGAGCGGAATCACCTCGCAGCCGATCCGTTCCAGCGCTTCCGGTGCAAAGGCGCCGGCGGTGCCGTTGCCGCAGGCGGCGACCACCTTGAGCTTTCTCGCTATGCGCTTGTCCCGGGTCAGGTCGTCCAGATAGGTTTTGCGGAAATCCGCAACGAAGTCATAGCAGCCGCCGCCGACAAGGTCGAAGTCGCCGGCAAGGACGATCGTCTTCAATGCGCTCATTTCCTCCGGACCGAAGGTCAAGGGGCGCGCCGCCCCCATCTTGACGCCGCTCCAGCCGTTTTCGTTGTGAGAAGCGGTGACCATGGCCACGGACGGCGTATCGAGCGCGAACTGGGCGAAATAGGCCATCGGCGACAGCGCCAGCCCGATATCCTTAACTCGCGCGCCGGCGGCCATCAGCCCGGAAACCAGCGCCAGCTTGATCGCAAGCGAATAGGAGCGGAAATCATGACCGGTCACGATGTCCGGGCCGGCGCCCAGGCGCCGGATCAGCGTGCCGAGCCCCATGCCCAGCGCCTGGACACCGATCAGGTTAAGCTCAGGCGGCTCCGCAGAGCCAGGATGGCCGAACCACCAGCGCGCATCATACTCACGAAAGCCGGACGCCTTGATCAGCGCCGAGGTTTCAAACTCGAAGGTGTTGGGACGGGCTTCGCTAACGATCTTCAGGGGCAAGACAGCAACTCCAAGCGGCTGGAATCAGGGTGTTTCGAGGCGGGTGGCCGATACCTATTACACGAGCCTTTATGCAGTGTTTATCGCGCAGGAAACTGAAACCTGTATGACCTTAAGGCGAAAGCGGAAGAAATGCGACAGAAGCGCCGCCATTGGCGCTTGCAGGAACGAAGTGCCACGGCTATAAGCCCGCGGTCTGGTCACGGAGTGTAGCGCAGCCTGGTAGCGCACATCGTTCGGGACGATGGGGTCGCAGGTTCAAATCCTGCCACTCCGACCAGAAGCTCCTCTCCTCTCCCATCAAGTTGGCCTGCCCGGGGTGATCATGTATCCCGGCGAACAGCGGTTTTGCCGAAGAACTCGCGTTTCGCGGCCTCACCGACCAGCCGCAGCCGTGAGGCATTGCGAAGTAGTCGCCTGGGTCGTTTGAGCGCGCCCCAGTTCAGGAAATACTTGGCCATGATACCGGGCGTCCTGCTGTGCGAGCCGGCATGGGCGACGCGATAGACGGCGCCGCGAAACGGCAGCGTCGCCAGAGGCGTACCGCGCTCGGCCAGAATGTCTGCAATCCGGATATGACTGCCGAGCATCGACTTCATCCAGTCGGGAGAGGCATCCCCGTAACGGTCGGGCAGACCATAGAGGTCCGACCGGATTATCAATGACGTCCCGCAAAGATGGTTAAAGTCGTCATAGCCGAGCAGGAGCTTGCCGCCGTCGTCCCAGACATAGCCGCGGTCGATGGTCCATCCGTTTGCGTTTCGGTTCTCCGACACGTGCTGGACAAGGCGGGCGCTCACGAAATCGTCGTCGTCGACGATCATGAAGAAGCGGCTGTCGCGTGCCCGCAGCATGCCCTTCAGCACGCGGCGGCCCTTGTCGACGCGGAAGGCGTCGTAGAAGTCCTCCTTGCTCGCCCCACCGCGCTCATGCGCATCGTTTGGCGGAAAGGTCACGCGTTCGACACTGAAGCGCTCGGGGAGATTTGGCAGATCGGCGCCCTCGTTTGCGACGATGATGCCCCGCCAGTCGTCGTTGGTCTGGCTCGATATCGAGCGAACCGTCTGGGCGAGATTCGCCTTGAGCCTGCTCCAGTCGCGCGCATTGTCCTGGTGGCGCACGGGAATGATGAAGGTGACGAGTGTCATCTCAACCTCAGCAAATGTCTTCTGCGTGCCAAAGATCAGGCGGCGACAGCGGCTGCCTGCCGCGCCCAGCCGATCCCGTCGTCGAGCGAGGTCGCCTTGTAGGAAAG
>NZ_RZSW01000179.1:0-10903 GCF_003997375.1 Mesorhizobium sp. M5C.F.Ca.IN.020.29.1.1
GGACCAGAACCATGGCACCGCCGCAAAGGCGTCCGCATGGCCGACGATGGTGCGCGCGGCAAGACGCGCCTGGTCGGTCGCATTCTGCACCGATTCCAGCCGCACATCGCCGCCGGTGAGCCAGTGCCGGTAGGAGGCGGCATCGCCGATGGCGAGGATTTCAGGCACCGACGTGCGCATCTGCTGGTCGACGCGGATGCCGTTGGCGATTGGGATGCCGGCGGCCTGGGCCAGTTCGACATTCGGCACGACGCCGATACCGACGATGACCATCTGCGCCGGCAGGCGCTCGCCGGATGTGGTGATCGCAGCCGAGACATGGCCGTTCTCGCCTTCGAGCCGCGCAATCGTGGTGCCGGTGAGGATGCGCACGCCAGTCGCTTCCAGCCGTTGCCGCACGTGCCTCGCGATGACCGGCGCCACTGCCCGGCCGAGCAGCCGGTCGACCGCCTCGACCACGGTGACCTCGCGGCCGGCCGCTTTGAGCGTCGCGGCGATCTCCAGTCCGATGAAGCCGCCGCCGAGGATGACCACATCCTCGCTCTGCGCGCTCAACGCGCGGATCAGCCGCGCGTCGGCGAGCGATCGCAACGACACCACGCCTGAAAGCTCCGAACCCGGCAGCGACAGGATTCGCGGCCGCGAACCGGTCGCCAGGATCAGTCGGTCGAAAGGCAGCACGCCGCCACCTGATAGCTCCAGCCTGCGTCCGGCATCGATGCGGTCGACCCTGATGCCCGGCCGGTAGTCGATGGTACTGCCGGTATAAAAGGCCTCGCCGCGCAGCGGCTGCGGTTTGGCCTCTTGATCCTTGATGAAGGTCTTCGACAGCGGCGGCTTGTGATAGGGCAGTTCATTCTCGTCGCCGACGAGGATCACGGGTCCGTCGTAACCGTCCTCGCGCAGGCTGGCGGCCGCTTGCACGCCCGCATGACCCGCACCGACAATGACCACACCGTTTTTCATCGCAGCCCCAATTTCCTCATCCCCAATTCTTCGTCCAAGTCTAGGACGTCTCGCCACGCGGCAATTGTCTGACCCCGCCGCAAGACCACCTTTGCGGGTCGCACCCGGAATGGCGGTCCATCAATAGTGCTGTTAATGACGACAAGCTAAAATGCGGCTAAAGTTGACACTTGCAGTTTAGAATAATTCTAAACTGTTGTTTCGATTGGCTTTTCTCTCTGAAATCGGTTGACTTCCGGCGCCTTCATCGCTTTATGGAACCTTGCGTGTCAAGCGCATCCCTTTGATGTCTGGGCCTTGAACCCTTTCGATTGGAGGCATTTCGATGTCTTTCTTCCGCAAACCGCGCTATGCCGCGGCCTGTTTCTCGGCCAATGCCATGGACCTGCCTTGGTGCCGATTGCCTGCCGACGCGCCTTTGGCGCCGGCATTTCACTGAATTCCGAGGAGATGACAATCATGAGAGCGATGATCACGGCACGATATGGCAGGCTCGCCGCGATCGGCGCCACGGCGGCATTGACGGCGGCGATATTCGTGCTGCCGGCCAAGGCGGAAACCGATGCCAACGCTGTCATCAAGACCTATTCCGACATTGCGCTCGCCAAATATGAGGATTCGCTGACGACGGCGCAGGCGCTGGACAAGGCCGTCGACGCGCTGCTTGCCAAGCCTTCGGTGGAAACGCTGACTGCCGCCCGCGAGGCCTGGAAGGCGTCGCGTGTTCCCTATCAGCAGACCGAAGTCTACCGCTTCGGCAACGCCATCGTCGACGACTGGGAAGGCAAGGTGAACGCCTGGCCGCTGGACGAAGGCCTGATCGACTATGTCGCTGCCGGCTACGGCACCGAGTCGGATGCGAATGCGCTCTACACCGCCAATGTGATCGCCAACAAGTCGATTGAGGTCGACGGCAAGAAGATCGACGCCACCAATCTTACTCCGGAGTTCCTCTCCGGCACGTTGCAGGAAGCCGGCGGCATCGAGGCCAATGTGGCGACCGGCTACCACGCTATCGAATTCCTGCTGTGGGGCCAGGACCTGCACGGCACTGGCCCGGGCGCGGGCGAACGGCCCTATACGGACTACGATCTCGCCAACTGCACCAGCGGCAATTGCGATCGTCGGGCGCAGTACCTGAAGTCGGCGAGCGACCTTCTGGTTTCCGATCTGCAGGACATGGTCAACGAGTGGAAGGATGGCGGCGCCGCCCGCAAGAGCCTTGTCGATGGCGAGCCGAAAGTAGGCATCTCGACCATCCTCACCGGAATGGGCTCGCTGTCCTATGGCGAACTTGCCGGCGAGCGCATGAAGCTCGGCCTGCTGCTGCACGATCCCGAAGAGGAGCACGACTGCTTCTCCGACAACACCTACGATTCCCATCTCTACGATGCCGTCGGCATTCGTGCCGCCTATCGTGGCAGCTACACGCGCCTCGACGGCACCGTCGTCGAAGGCCCCGCGGTATCCGACATGGTCAAGGATGCCGATCCGGCGATCGACAAGGAACTGTCGGACAAGCTCGATGTCACCGTCGCCAAGATGGAAGCCATCAAGGCGCGGGCGCTTGGCGGCGAGGCTTATGACCAGCAGATCGGCGAAGGCAACATTGAAGGCAACGCCACAGTCCAGGCGGCGATCGATGCGCTGGTCGACCAGACCAAGTCGATCGAACGCGCCGTCGGCACCCTGAAACTCAATGCCATCGCCTTCGAGGGCTCGGACAGCCTCGATGCTCCAGACAAGGTGTTCCAATAAGGCGTCAAGAGCCTCGAGCACGATCCCGAACCGAAGGTCCGCGTAAAAAGTGGAAAGGATTTCGGTTCGATTGAGAAAATAAGCCACACGGCGCCGAGCACGCGTCGTCAGCCATACAGAGCAAATAATGCTGATCTGCCATTGCAACATCATCACCGAGAAGGAGATTGAGCAGACGATCGTCGGGCTGCTGGATCAGGATCCCTGGCAACTTATCGTGCCGGCGAAGATCTATCATGCCATGCAGAAGCGTGGTCGCTGTTGCGGCTGCTTCCCAAATGTGGTCGAAACGATCATTCGGGTAACCGAAAATTACCACGCCCGCTCGGAGGCGAGCGGCGTGGATGTCGTTTCACACCTGGATCGCGTCAGAGGCCTGCGCGTCCAATACGGGAGCAGAACCCATGAAAGGCGAACAGCAGATCATAGAGCGGCTTAACGAAGCTCTGTTTCTGGAACTTGGAGCGGTCAATCAGTACTGGGTGCATTTCCGGCTGCTGGAAGACTGGGGCTACGCCAAGCTGGCGAAGAAGGAACGCGCGGAATCGATCGAGGAGATGCACCATGCCGACCGGATCGTGGCCCGCATCATCTTCCTTGAAGGTCATCCGAACCTGCAGTCGGTAGCACCGCTGCGTATCGGACAGAATGTCAAGGAAGTGCTCGAATCCGATCTTGCCGGCGAATATGACGCGCGCACTGCCTACAAACGGTCGCGCGAGATTTGTGACGAAGCAGGCGACTACGTGACGATGAAGCTGTTCGAGGATCTGCTGTCCGACGAGGAAGGTCACATCGACTTCCTCGAGACGCAACTCGACCTGCTCGCCTCGATCGGCGAGGAAAAATACGGCCAGCTCAACGCCGCATCGGCCGACGAAGCGGAATAGGGACATGCGGGAATGCGGCGCCGCTTAGATTTCTTGCGCCGTTTGCGGCGGGCCGAGGGTTGCGGCCTGCCGTCCCAGGAAAACCCGCGATACAGCTGGCTTCGCGGGCTTTCGCTTGCCGTAGTGGTCCGACTTACGGCCTCGGCGATGGCCGGCGCGCCCGAACCGGCGGGCCTCGCCACCAGTCGTACCGATCTGACGCCGAAGGATCTGGCGCGCGTCATCGCCATCACCCGGCCGACCAAGGATTTTTCCAAGCCCGAGCAGTTCGAGCCGATGCAGGGCGGCGCCGGCACGTCACGGAAAGATCCCAACAAGGACGCTTTCTCGCAATCTTCCGCCAATATCACCTTCGAGGAAGAAGGCACCTTCAAGCTCGGCAATGCCCTTTTCCGCAAGAACTGGGTTTCGTCGCCCTCGTCGACGCAGGCGTCGGACGGGCTTGGGCCGCTATTCAACGAGCGGGCGTGCCAGAATTGCCATCTGAAGGACGGTCGCGGTCGTCCGCCGGAAGGCGACAGCGGTACCACCTCGATGTTCCTGCGGCTGGCGCGGCAGGCGAGCACCGATGAGGAGAGAGCAGCGCTGGCCGCCCGCAAGGTGCTCAACTTCCCCGATCCGGTCTACGGCTCGCAATTGCAGGACCTGGCCGTGCCGGGTCTTCGGGGCGAAGGCCGGATGCGTGTCGACTATCAGGAGCAGAAAGTCACGCTGCCGGACGGTACCGTGGTTTGGCTGCGCAAGCCGAGCTATTCGGTCGATGATCTTGCCAACGGGCCGCTCGATCCGCACACGACGCTTTCGCCGCGCATGACGCCACCGATGATCGGCCTCGGCCTGGTCGAGCAGATCGCACCGGCGGACATTCTCGCCCATGCCGATCCGGACGATCGGAACAGTGACGGCATCTCCGGCAAGCCCAACATCGTGCGCGATGGCCAGAGCGGCGAACTGACGCTCGGCCGCTTCGGCTGGAAGGCTCAGACGCCGTCGATCCGTCAGCAAGCGGCGGACGCATTCGCCGGTGACATCGGCATTTCGACGCCGGAAGTGCCAAACCACTGGGGCGATTGCACCGCGGCCGAAAAGACCTGCCTTGCCATGCCCAACGGCGTGCAGGAGCGCCTCGGCCCGGTCGAGGCGCCGCCGCCGGTCATGGACCTCGTCACCTTCTATTCGCAACACCTCGCCGTGCCGGCGCGGCGCGATCTCGACGAGCCCGATGTGCTGGCCGGCAAGAAGCTGTTCTACGACATGGGCTGCATTTCCTGCCATACGCCGAAATTCGTCACCCGCCGCGGCACGCCCAACAAGGCGCAGGCCTTCCAGCTTATCTGGCCCTATTCCGATTTTCTGCTGCATGACATGGGGCCGGGTCTCGCCGATGGGCAAGCGGTGGGCGAGGCTACCGGCAGCGAATGGCGCACTCCGCCGCTGTGGGGCAGCGGTCTTACCCAGACCGTCAACGGCAACAGCTTCTTCCTGCATGACGGGCGCGCGCGCACCCTGGCCGAGGCGATCCTGTGGCATGGCGGCGAGGGGCAGAAGGCGCGCGACCGCTTTGCCGCCGCCGATGCGGCCGATCGCGACGCACTGGTCAAATTCCTGGAGTCGTTCTGATGTCGAAGCGTCTTGCGCTTGTCTTGGTTCTCCCGCTGGTCCTCGCCGGCGCGTTGCCGGCATCCGCAGCGGCAAAGGCCTCCGACGTGATCCAGCAGGCCATCGACGGCTTTGTCCGCCCGGCTTATGCACGGCTGCATGAGCATGCGGACAGCCTGACCAAGGCGATGCGCAGGCTTTGCGACGCGCCTTCGCAGGATCATCTCGATGCGGCGCGCGCCGAATTCTCCGGCACCGTGGATGCTTGGTCGGTCGTCGAGATCATCCGCATCGGACCGATCACGCAGAACAACCGGCTGGAGCGCATGCTGTTCTGGCCGGACCGCAAGAGCATCGGCCTGAGGCAGGTCCAGGCGGCGCTGGCTAATAAAGATCGCACCGCCGCCGATCCAGCCCAACTGGCGACAAAGAGCGTCGCCATGCAAGGGCTCGGCGCGCTGGAGTTCGTGCTTTACGGCGATAGCGCCGAGCGGCTCGCCGGTAAGGACGATCCCTATCGCTGTGCTTACGGCGCGGCCGTCGCTGGCAACATCGAAACGATTGCCGCCGAGGTCAACGACGCCTGGAACAAGCCCGACGGTTTTGCCGCGCTTTGGGCCAATCCGGGAGCGCAAAACGCGCTCTACCGCGACGGCACCGAAGTGGTGACCGAACTGGTCGGCGTCTTCATCAACGAGCTGGAAATGGTGCGCGACGTGCGCCTAAAGGGCTTTTTGGGCAGCAATCCGCAAGCCGACAAGCCGAAACAGGCGATCTACTGGCGCTCGCAAAACACCGCGCGCTCGTTGACCGGCAATCTTTCGGGCATGGACGCGCTGTTCCAGGCCTCGCAGCTTGGCGAAGCGCTGTCGCCCGACGCGCGCTGGATGGCAGATTCGATCCACATCCAGCTCGTCAACGGGGCCGCCGACGCCACGGCCATCAGAGGTCCGATCGACAAGGCGCTCGCCGACCCGGCGCTGCGCCAGAAGCTCGACCATTTCTCGCTGGTGACATCCAGCCTGTCGACCCTGATCGGCACCAGGCTGACAGCCGAATTCGGCCTGACCGCCGGTTTCTCGTCGCTCGACGGAGACTGAGCATTGCAGACTTTTTGGACAAGATCATGCGGCAAAGAAACCGAGCATCACCCCAAAAGTTGCAGACTTTTGGACAAGATCATGCTCGAACGGAGATCGCATCCTGAAGACGCCGCTGATCGATCGCCGTGATTTCCTCAGGGCCGCCGGGACAGGCTTTGTTGCCGCGATGACGCCGTCCGCATGGGCGAAGACACTTGCGGCCGACGCCGTCTTCGCCACCGCTTTCGTCAAGCGTGACGGCAGCTATGGCGCGGCCATCCTGTCCGAGGCCGGCAAGGTCCTGCATGCCATCGACCTTCCCGCCCGCGGTCACGACGTCACCTTCGATCCGGTGTCGAAGCGCTCCGTGGTCTTTGCCAGGCAGCCCGGCACCTTCGCCGTGGTCTTCGACCACACAGGTCGCGACGAACCACGGACCATTGCCAGCGTCAGTGGACGGCATTTCTTCGGTCACGGCGTGTTTTCGACCGACGGTGCGCTGCTCTACGCCACCGAGAACGATTTCGACAATGCCGCCGGTGTGGTCGGTGTCTATGACGCGCGTGCGAAATTCAAGCGCATCAGTGAGTTCCCGACCTACGGCATGGGTTCGCACGAGCTTCTGTTGTTGGGCGACGGCAGGACGATTGCCGTCGCCAATGGCGGCATCGAGACGCATCCGGATTACGGCCGCGCCGAGCTCAACATCGCGACGATGAAGCCATCCTATGTGCTGGTCGACCGCCTGACCGGCGACCTTCTCGAAAAGCACGAACTGCCGCCGGAGCTGCACCAGCTGTCGATCCGTCACATGGCTGCCGATAAATCCGGCACGGTCTGGTTCGGCTGCCAGTACAGGGGGCCGGGCACCGATCGTCCGCTGCTGGTCGGCCGCGCCGCGCGCGGCAAGGATCTGCAACTGCTCGACATGCCGCAGGACGTGCTCTCCGGCTTCAGGAATTATATCGGCTCGGTCGCCGCCAATCCCGCAGCCGGCACTGTCGCGGTGTCCTCGCCGGAAGGGAATTCGCTGGCCGTGATCGATGCGGCCAGCGGCCGGATCGTCGCCACCAGCGCATTGGCCGAGGTCTGCGGCGTGGCGCCCGACGGGCCGAGCTTCATGGCGACGACTGGCACCGGCGAAATCCTCGAAGCCGGCGGCGCGACACGGTCCGAGCCGGGCTATGTCTGGGACAATCACATGCTGCGCATCGAGGAGACCGAATAGGCGCGTCCGGCACCGGTTCCCTGACGGTCCGTTCGCTAGAGGTTACCGCCTACAGGCGAGGTCGAAGCAAAGCCGCCAAACGATTTATGCATTATCCCCTTGCGGCGATGAGCCATGGCAGGCACAGGGAAATTGTTTTTCGAACCCCTGCGCCCAAGTGGGTGCTCCAACCGGCCGCCTCATGAAGTTGCTCGCCATCGACTGTGCCGCCAATCTCTGCGCCGCCTGTGTCTACGACGCGGCGGCCGGGAAGGAGCTCGGCCGTTCGGTGTTCGATCTCGGCAAGGGCCATGCCGAGCATCTGATGGCCGTCATCGATGAGGCGTTGAAGATCGGCGGAACCGACTATGCCGGCGTCGGCGCCATCGCTGTCTCCACCGGTCCGGGCTCCTTCACCGGCCTGCGCGTCGGCGTCTCGGCGGCGCGGGGTCTTGCGCTGGCGCTGAAAATCCCGGCAATCGGGGTGACGACGCTGGAAGCGCTGGCGGCGCAAGCCAAAGAGACATTTCCCGGCCGCGCGGTGCTGGCTGCGCTCGAGGCCGGGCGCGACGAGATCCACGCCGCGCTTTACGACGAAGTATCGGTTCTGCGCTATGGTCCGGCCGTGACCACGCTTTCGCAATCCGTCGCCATGGCGGTAGATCTCTCTCCGGTTCTGGCCGGCACAGCTGCCACGCAAATTGCCGCCTCGGCCGGGCGCGCCTTTGATATCGGCCCGACAAGTGCCACGGCTGACATCGCCGTCTATGCCCGGCTGGCTGCCGGCCAAGCTGCCGGCAAAAAGGCTGAAGGCGAAAAGCCGAAACCGCTCTATCTGCGCGGCGCTGACGCCAAGCCGCAGGCCGGCTTTATCCTGTCCAGGAAGAAAGCCGGGAAGAAAACCTGATGCGCATTCCTTTCCTCCAGCCGCGCCGCAGGGACTTTGCGCTCGAGCCGCTGACGATTGCCGACAGCGCGGCCATGTCGGTGCTGCATCGCGAGGATTTCGTTCGGCCGTGGACCGACGACGAATTCGCCGCACTGCTCGAGCAGGACGCGGTGTTCGGCTATGCCGCGCGCGAGACCGGACAGGGTGCCAAGCCGCCGGTCGGCTTCGTCCTGGCGCGCCTGGCTGCCGGTGAAGGCGAGATCCTGACTGTCGCGGTGGCGCGCTCCCATCGCCGCCAGGGGCTCGGCTGGCAATTGATGGATGCCGTTCTGCGCGAACTGCACGCGCAACGCGCCGAGGCGCTTTTCCTCGAGGTCGACGAGACCAACGTTGCCGCGATCGCGCTCTACCGGCGGCTGGGATTCCGCGAGGTCGGCAAGCGTCCCAACTATTACAGGTCGCCCGAGCACGGCCCGACCGGCGCGCTTGTCATGCGCCGCGATCTTCGCTAGCGCAGATTCAAATTGCTAGAGCGTACGTTGTGCGTCCAATTGGACGCACTTCGCTCTGGCCATACGTGGGCAGGGCCTGGAGCAAAATGATCGGAAAAATCAGGATTTTCCTGGCACTGGGCCTCGTTGTCGTCGGCTCGTTGATTCTCGTGCCGTTGCAGATCCTGTCGATGAAGACCGGGCTCTGGCGCGAGACGTTCGTCCTGAAGATCTGGCACCGGCTCATCATCAGGGCGCTGGGCATGCGCATCCATGTCAATGGGACCCTGTCCAGCCAGCGCCCTCTATTGGTTGCGTCGAACCACATCTCCTGGACCGACATCATGGTACTGGGGTCGATGGTCGACGTGAAATTCATCGCCAGGGCTGACATGGCCGGTTGGCCATTGATCGGCATGTTATCGAAGCTGCAGCGCACTGTCTTCATCGAGCGTGAGCGCAAGCGTTCGTCGGGCGACCAGGCGAGCGAGATCGCCAACCGCATGGCCAAGGGCGACGCCATGGTGCTGTTTGCCGAAGGGTCGACCGGCGACGGCAACATGATCTTGCCGTTCAAGAGCACGCTATTCGGCGCCGCCTCGATGGCAATTTCGGAAGGGGCGGCCGAAACGGTCTTCATCCAGCCGGTGGCGATCGTCTATACGCGCCTGCATGGCGTGCCGCTCGGCCGCAGGCACCGGCCGATTGCCGCCTGGATCGGTGACGAGGATTTGATGCCGCATCTCAAGGTGCTGATGGCGGAAGGCGGGCTCGATGTCGAAGTGCATTTCGGTGAGCCGGTCGCCTTTTCAAAGGGCTCCAGCCGCAAGGAAACGGCAAGGCTGATGGAAAGTCAGGTGCGTGATATGGTGCAGGCGGCGCTCGCCGATCCGCGCCCGAGCCGGTAAACCGGAATAGCTACTGCGCCAATCAAGTGCTCCAGCGTCTTGCGCGTCCAAGAGGACACATGGCGCTGCAGGGCAGAATCGTCTGTTTTTTGTCGGCGAAAGGCGTTAGAAGCCGCCAGATGGAATTGAACACGATCGAACGGGACGACATCGAAACTGCGGCCGAAAGTGCGGTCGTACCACCTGCCGCGACCAGGAAGGTCTTCGTCAAGACCTATGGCTGCCAGATGAACGTCTACGATTCGCAGCGCATGACCGATGCGCTGGCCGCCGACGGCTATGTGGTAACGGACGCCATCGGTGAGGCCGATCTGGTGCTGCTCAACACCTGCCATATCCGTGAGAAAGCCGCCGAGAAGGTGTATTCCGAACTTGGCCGCATTCGTGAGATGAAGGCCGAACGGGCTCAGGCCGGCCGCGAGATGCTGGTCGGTGTCGCCGGCTGCGTGGCGCAGGCAGAGGGCTCCGAGATCATCCGCCGCTCGCCGGCCGTCGATCTGGTCATCGGCCCGCAGACTTATCACCGGTTGTCCGACGTGCTGGCACGGGTGCGCCGCGGCGAAAAGATCGTCGAGACCGACTACGCCATCGAGGACAAGTTCGAGCACCTGCCGCAGCCGAAACGCGCCGAGATCATCAAGCGCGGCGTCACCGCGTTCCTGACCGTGCAGGAAGGCTGCGACAAGTTCTGCACCTTCTGCGTCGTGCCTTATACCAGAGGCTCGGAAGTGTCGCGGCCGGTGGCGCAGATCGTCGCCGAGGCCGAGCGGCTGGCGCAAGCCGGCGTGCGCGAGGTGACGCTGCTTGGCCAGAATGTCAATGCCTGGCATGGCGAGGGCGAAAACACCGAGGAATGGGGTCTTGGCCGCCTGCTGTTCCGGCTGGCCGAGATTCCCGGGCTGGCGCGGTTGCGCTACACCACCAGTCACCCGCGCGACATGGACGACGAATTGATCGCCGCCCATCGTGACTTGCCGGCGCTGATGCCCTATCTGCATTTGCCTGTGCAATCCGGCTCCGACCGCATCCTCAAGGCGATGAACCGCAGGCATACGGCAAAGGATTATCTGACGCTGCTCGACCGGATCCGCGCCGCACGGAGCGATATCGCGC
>NZ_RZSW01000017.1:0-28346 GCF_003997375.1 Mesorhizobium sp. M5C.F.Ca.IN.020.29.1.1
GATCAAGCAGCGGGCGCAAGCCGAGTCGCTCGGCGGCCCGAGCATGCGCAGGCTCTGGCGACAGGCTGGCAAGAAGGCAATGGTCGAGCGCGGCGGGGTTGGCAGCATGCAGCGTCGCGGCGGCGGCGGTCGCCACCAATCCATCGAGCAGTACGGGTATCTTCTGCATCCGGGCGGCGAGGATGGCGCCGGCAATCGCTGCGAACTCACGGCCGCCGACTCGCCGCAACGCTTCCAGCGGGTCCCTGAGACCTGTGCCGTGGAAGCTTAGCGCGGCATCGACCACTTTTGCCTTGCGCGCCCGCATCGATGCATCGGCGCCCGATCCGGATCCGACCCAATCGGCGCCCTTGCCGCCAAACAGTGCGGCAAATAAAGTCGCTGCAACGGTGGAATTGCCGACGCCGAGGTCGCCAAGGCAAAGCAGATCGGTGCCGCCGGCGATCGCCTCCATACCGAACGCCATGGTGGCAGCGCAGCCGCGCTCGTCAAGTGCTGCGTCCTCGGTGATGTCGGCGGTCGGAATGTGCAGCGCTAGATCGAACACTTTCAGACCAAGATCATTGGCGATGCAGATCTGGTTGACCGCCGCACCCCCGGCCGCGCAATGCTCTACCGCGTTCGCCGTGGCAGCGACAGGCCGTGGCGAAACGCCGTGCCGAGCGACGCCATGATTGCCGGCGAAGATCGCCACCAGGGGCCGGTTCACTGCCGGCGGCGCATGGCCGCTCCAGGCGGCGAGCCACGCGGCGATGTCCTCGATGCGGCCGAGCGAGCCTTTGGGTTTGTCGGCCCTGGCAAACAGCGAGCGGACGCGACCTTCGGCCGCCGTGTCGGCCGGCGGCAGGGTCGCCAGAAGATTGCGAAAATCGTCGAAGGGCAGCGCGCTGGTCATGTCGTTGGTGATCGTTCCCAGAGTTGGCGAGCGGCATAGCCGCCTTGCTCGGCCGGCACAACTGCCTGCATTGACGCGAAAGCGGTTGCCAGCGGCGCATTCCGGAGGGCTTGCATTGGCCTTGCCGTTACACCATGTGGAAGCGAGACAAGGGATTCCTGGCGGAACCCTGAGAGATATCATGACGGCCATCGAATCCCCATGCATCCTGGTCTGTTCGATCGATATGAAAACCGGCTTCTGCTTCGGTTGCGGCCGTACGCGCGAGGAAATCGGCGCCTGGATCGACATGACCCCTGAAATCCGCCGCAGCGTCATGGCCGAGCTGCCGGCCCGGCTTGAAACGGTTGAACGCAGACCGCGCCGGGAAACGCGCCGCACCCGCCTCGCGCGCGAACGCGACGCTCTCTCGTGAGCCACATATGAACCGATTTTACTGGGTTTTGATGATCGCGATCGGGGCAGGCGTGGTCCTGCTCATGCTCAACGATTCCGCCGGCAGCACATTCGGCGTCGAGAATTACGATTTCAGCCGGCTGATCTGGCTTGGCGCATTGGTCGCGCTCATCGGCGCCGGCCTGCTCAGATCAGGCCGCCCCTTAGGCGCGATGGCCCGCAATCTGGGCACCTGGGCCGTCATCGTGCTCGCACTGATCGCCGGCTACCAATATCGTTATGAATTGCAGGATTTCGCCAGCCGGGTAACGGCCGGCCTTGTTCCCGGCAGTCCGCTGGCATTGGGCCTTGAGGACGGCCATGCCACGGTGACCCTGGACAAGGCCGGCAATGGCCATTTCGAAGCGCGCATCATGGTCAACGGCACGCCGGTCCGGGCCGTGGTCGATACCGGCGCAACCAGCACCGTGCTGACCGCGCAGGACGCGCAAGCGGCCGGGTTTAATCCAGCCGCTCTCAATTTCACCATACCGGTTTCCACCGCCAACGGCATGGCGCGCGCCGCCGCTGTGAGAACCGACGAATTGGCGATCGGCGGGATCGTGCGCAAGGACATGCCGGTCATGATCGCCGCGCCCGGCATGCTCGGCCAGAGCCTGCTCGGCATGAATTTCATCGGCTCACTGTCCGGTTTCGACGTGCGCGGCGACCGCATGATCTTGCGCGATTGAACAGTCAGGCTGCTTCGGCGCCGCTCAGTGAGCGTTGAGCATCTCGACCGCTTGATCAAACCGGCCGTCCCGCTCCGCCCAGCGCAGGAAGCCCACGCGCTCCACCAGTATCTCCTTGGGGGTCGGCTCCCGGCTGAACAACGCCATCGCCTCGTCAATGAACGCGTTGAGCGGCATATACTCCTCGCGCCTCGACTGGCCGGGCGTGAGTTCGGTGCGAACCGCGGGCGGCGCAAGCTCGATCACTTCGACCTTGCCCCTGAGTTGCTCGCGCAACGACACCGTATAGGAATGGATCGCCGCCTTGGTGGCATTGTAGGTCGGCGTGCCACTCAGCGGCACGAAGGCCAAGCCTGACGAGACGTTGACGATCACGGCATTTTGCCGGGCCGCCAGATGGTCGATCAGCGCGTTGGTGAGACGGATCGGCCCGAACAAGTTGGTGACGATCGTCTCCTCCGCGTCGCGCAGATCGCGGGTCCTGGTCAGATCCTCGCGGCGCATGATGCCGGCATTGTTGATGAGCACGTTGAGCGCCGGGTGCTCGGCGACTACGCGCTTGGCAAATGCTGCGATTGCTTCCGGATCTTCAACATTCCCGACCATGGCGTGCATGCCTTCACGCCCGGCGATCGTCTGCTCGAGCGCCTCCTTGCGCCGTCCCGCGACGATGACAGTGTTGCCAAGCGCATTGAAGCGCAGCGCCAGTTCCCGCCCGATCCCGGATCCGCCGCCGGTGATGAGGATGGTGTTTCCCGTCATTTTCATCGTTCTGTGCTCCATCTATTCCAGCCAATCGGGGTCAAACGATCCCGCCGTTTGCGAATACCGTCTGCCCGTTGATCCAGGCACCGTCCCCGCTGCAGAGCGTGGCGATTGCGTCGGCGATGTCGGAAGGCGCGCCCAGCCGCTTGTGCGGCGTGCGAGCGGCGAAATCGGCGATCTGCTCGGGGGTCTTGCCGTCGGTGAAGAGTGTTGTGTTCACTAGGCCCGGCGCCATCGCGTTCACCGAGATCATGCGCCCCTCGAGCTCCTTGGCGAGGACGTTCGCAAAGAGTTCCTGCGCGGCCTTGGTGGCGGCGTACGCTCCATAGGTCGGGCTGCGCAGCTGAGTGATGCTCGAGGACAGCGCGATAATCCGGCCGCCGTCGCGCACGCGCCGCGCTGCCTCGCGCAGCACGTAGAAGCTGCCTTTCTGATTGACGTCGACCATCCGGCTGAAGTTGGCGTCGGTCATGTCGCGGAAAGGCGCGAGCCGCATGATGCCGGCATTGCTCACGACGACGTCGACGCCGCCGAACGCGCGCTCGTTCTCTTCGAACAGGCGTTGTACCGCACTTGGGTCGCTGACGTCGGCCTGCACCCAGATGGCGCGCCCGCCAGCTGCCTCGATATCCCGGACTACGGCGGCCGCGAGACCGCGGTTCTTTTCGCAATTGATGGTGACGGCATAGCCGTCACGAGCGAGGCGCCTGGCCGTCGCAGCGCCGATGCCCCGGGAAGAACCTGTCACCAGGGCAACCTTGCCGAGCGACGCCGGCGCCTGGCCGGTCGTTTGCGCGTGGGCGGCGCCCACCGCGAGTGCTACGGGAGCCATGGCGACAGCCGCCAGCACGGCTCGTCTCGGTACTTCATTCTGTCCAGACATATGAATTGCCTTCCTTGTCGAGCGGGCTTGTTCGGTTGGGACCATTTCCTACCGGGCGATGCGGTCGACAGCTTGCCAACACATGCGCAAAACTTGCTCGATCCTGCAGCCCAGGTGATGTTTGTCCGCCCGCATGCTAGGATCGCCAGCATCGCGCCGCTGCAGGAGACATTGCATGGACGTCCTCAAACATGCCGTTCACACCTATGCCGCCTGCCATGCAAACCGAGATGGCCTGGCGCTGACGCCAGTGCCGGGCCTACGGGTGATGTGCGTCGAGTCACCACATCGCGACTTGCATTCGGTCTATCGGCCGCTGGTTTGTCTGGTTCTGCAGGGCGCTAAGCTGATGACCGTGGGCAGGGAGCAGCAAGTCTTCACCGCCGGGCAGTCCGTGATCGTGAGCGCGGACATGCCGGTCGCCGGACGCATCGTGCAGGCAAGCCAGCACGAGCCTTATCTGGCCGTCGCGGTCGAACTCGAGATGACGCTCCTGCGCGAGGTCGCAGCGCAGTTGGGCAGCGTACGTGCGCAGCGCCCGTCAGAGACACGCACCTTGTTCGTTGAGGACACCAATGCCGCGATTCTGGATTGCGCAGTGCGGCTGATGCGCTTGCTGGACCGATCGGATTCCATTTCACTCCTGCGCCCCGGAATCATGCATGAGCTGCATTATTGGCTCCTCTCCGGTCAGCACGGCGCAGCCCTGCGGTCGCTGGCGGATCCGGACAGCCACGCGAGTCGTCTCGCGGCAGCCATCGCGATTCTTAGAGCCGAGTATCGATCGCGTGTTCCCGTCGAGCGTTTAGCGGCAGCAGCGGCAATGAGCCTCACGGCCTTCCACAAGCACTTCAAGCACATGACGTCGCTTACGCCGGGACAATACCAGAAGCGGCTTCGCCTAATCGAAGCACGCCGCCTCATGCTCGATGAAGGTTTTTCGGCAACCAGCGCCGGATTCGAGGTGGGCTACGAGAGCATCTCGCAATTCACGCACGAATATCGCCGCACATTCCAGGCGCCGCCGAAGCGCGATGCGCTGCGCACTCGATCCATGTCGCACGCGATCAAAGAAGAAATGCAGGACGCCGAGCGGGCGAGCTCTGCTTAGCTTGACTAGGTCTGCCCGAGCTATCGACGGTCCTCTGGTTGCTGAACAGACCGCGGAAGACAGGCAAGCGAACGCATAATCTTGCTCGACTGAACAGTCAGGCTGCTTCGGCGTCCGTCCCGCTAAAATCGACTGCAGCGAAAGCCGCCTTCAGCACATCCGGTCCGGCGCCGGGCCTTGTCGCATCGGTCGAAAGGATCTGCCGGTAACGGCGCGCACCGGGCAGACCGTGGAACAGGCCGACCATGTGACGGGTGACATGGCCAAGCCGCCCGCCCCGCTCAATATGGCGCGCCGCATAATCCGCCATGGCATCGATCAGCGCGGCAAAGTCGAACGGGTTGGGTTTGTCACCGTAAAAAGTGGCGTCGACGCCTGCCAGAATGCCCGGCGTGTGATAGGCGCTGCGTCCAAGCATGGCACCATCGACATGAACAAGATGGCGAAGCGCTTCGTCTACCGACTGAATGCCGCCGTTGATGCCGATGAATTTGTTCGGATTTTTGGCCTTCAGCCGATAGACCCTGTTGTAGTCGAGCGGCGGGATGTCGCGGTTTTCCTTCGGGCTCAGTCCTTCCAGCCACGCTTTGCGGGCATGCACCCACAGCGCATCTGCGCCGGCCGCGAAAACGCCGTCCGCCAGTGCATCGAGCGCCGGCTCAGGATCCTGCTCGTCGACGCCGATGCGGCATTTGACGGTGACGGGGATGCCGACAGAGGCTTTCATCGCCGCCACGCAATCGGCGACCAGAACGGGTGCTTTCATCAGGCAGGCGCCGAACGTACCCGACTGGACGCGGTCGGATGGGCAGCCGACATTGAGGTTGATCTCGTCATAGCCGAAGGCTTCGCCGATGCGGGCCGCCTCGGCAAGCTTCTGCGGATCGGAGCCGCCGAGCTGCAACGCGACCGGATGTTCCGTACCATCGAAGCCGAGCAAGCGCTCGCGCTCGCCGTGGATGACCGCGTCGGCGACGACCATCTCGGTGTAGAGCAATGCCCGGCGCGTCAACTGGCGATGGAGGGACCGGCAATGCCGATCCGTCCAATCCATCATCGGTGCAATGGCGAATTTCCTATCCTTTTCAATCATTTGTCGACCGGTTTTAAACAACTCTGAGATTGGGCGGACTGGCATTGTCGGTATCTATGGTTATGCGGACTCATTTCACTCTACTTCAACGCGCAATCGCCATGTCACTCAACACCGCTTTTCTGCTGATGGCACAATACAATGGCAAGGCCATCATCCCACTTGATGAGGTTCGTCGCGACTTCTTTTCGCACCTGACGCTGCCGAGATTTCTGCGCAAGCTCAGTTCGGGCGACATCGCCTTGCCGCTCATGCGAATAGAAACAAGTCAGAAATGTGCCAAGGGCATCCATCTGCGGGATCTGGCCGACTACCTTGATAGGCGTAGACAGGCGGCCCAGAGGGAGTTTGCTGAGATGAGCGGTCGGAAAGTAGCGTACTAGTGTAACGAGGTGTCCGCTTCGCGCCCACCTCGGTCATTCCGTTGGTCGCTCCGTCGATCAGAAGCAGACATTGCTTGGCGTGAACGCCACGCCATACGGTTCCTTTACGGGAACATAGTGTTCAACCATCCATTATCGTATCAGCGTTCCGTCTGCCGATGGTAGGAACCAACATGAAATATTACTGCCCGGGATTCAGCCATGGCCGCCGAACGACGTATCCGCCTTCCGCGTGTAGCTCATGAGGGAGAAACAAACCTAAAGCGGCCCGAGGAAGCCCCCCTCAACAACCGTTCCATCATCGTGATCGGGGCGTCAGCCGGCGGTGTCGACGCGTTAAAGCGCATCGTCAGCGACCTGCCGTCCGATCTGGCGGCGACGGTTTTCGTCGTACTCCATGTTGGTCCGACCAGCTATCTGCCGGAAATCCTCGATCGGGCCGGGCCTCTTCCTGCCCGCAAGGCCGGGAACGGTGCGACATTCCAGGCCGCCACCATCTATGTCGCTCCGCCTGGTTTCCACCTTCTGCTTCACGACGACCACATGATGCTTCGGCGCGGGCCGCGCGAAAACCTCGCCCGGCCGGCGATAGACCCCCTTTTCCGCTCGGCCGCGCTGAGTTACGGCGCGACGGTCATCGGCGTTCTCCTGTCGGGGGCCCTTTCCGACGGAACGGCCGGCTTGCGGGCGATCAAAGCCGTGGGCGGACTGGCGATCCTCCAGCACCCGAACGACGCAGCCGTGCCGGACATGGTGAAAAGCGCGCTGCGCTATGTGGAGGTGGACCATTGCGTGCCGGCGTCTGAATTGGGCAGTCTGCTGGGAAGACTGGCGGCCGCACCGGCGGGCGAAACGTTGCCCGCTCCTCCCGGGGTCAGGCTGGAAGCGGCGGTCGCGGCACAGGAGCATTCCACGATGAAAAGGGAAGATCGACTCGGCGAACTGTCGGTGTTTACATGCCCGGAATGCCACGGGCCTCTGTGGGAGATCGAGGACGGCGACATGCTCAGGTATCGATGCCATACTGGGCATGCCTTCACCTCGGAAGCGATGATGGAGGCACAGTCGGCGGAGGCAGACGAGATACTGTGGAGCCTGCTGCGGGCGCACCAGCAGCGGGCTGAGTTTACCAGACGAATGGCTGAGCGGGAAAAAACGAAGAACCGTCCCGAACTCGCCACGCAGTTGCGAGATCGGGCCAGAGAGTATCAAGCGGATGCCGAGGTGATCGAGCGAATTCTCGAGAGCAGGCGGGTAACGGTGGCGGGAAATGGCGCAACGGCGGAAGAAAGCAACGAAAGCGGAGCCGCAGACTGAGGTGAACAGTGATCCGGGGTCGCCGGCAGGTGAGTCCTGCGCAATCGTCGGCATCGGCGCGTCTGCTGGAGGCATAGCGGCTCTACAAAAATTCTTTCCCAACGTTCCGCCAGACAGTGGGCTCGCCTATGTGGTGATCCAGCATCTGGACGCCGAACACGAGAGCGTGTTGGCAAGTATAGTCCAGCGCTGTACCTCCATTGAGACTCAGACGGCAAGCGAGGCGTCCGGCATCGAGCCGAACAGGATTTACGTAGTCCCCCCAGGCGTCTCGGTGACGGTGAAGGACCGCAGCTTTCATATTGAGAAGATGACGACCACCCGCACCAAGCGCACGCCGATCGATGACTTTTTCATCTCGCTCGCGATGGAGCAGGGGGAAAACGCGGCCGCTGTCATTCTCTCTGGCACGGGCAGCGACGGCACCATCGGACTGCGAGCGATCAAGGAGCATGGTGGACTTACGCTCGCGCAGGAGAGCGCCGAATATGACGGCATGATGCGCAGCGCCGTTCAGACCGGCCTCGTCGACATGGTGCTCCCGGCGGAAGAAATGGCAGCAGCGCTGGCGGACTACTTCCGACACGCAAACCGCGTTGCAAGCGACGGCGAAGCGGACCGCCGCAAGCGCGATGTCTCCGAACAGCTTTCCCGCATCGCTGCCCTGCTTCGCACGCGCACCGGGCACGATTTCAGCGGCTACAAGGATAACACCATCCTCAGACGCATACAGCGCCGGATGCAGGTATTGCAGATCGACGATCCGGTCGCATTCTATGAACGGTTGAAGGAGGAGCCGCAGCAGGTGGATCTGCTGTTCCAGGACCTGCTGATCGGCGTGACGAATCTGTTCCGGGATCCACAAGCGTTCGATACATTGGAACGCCTCGTCATTCCGAAGCTATTCGAGAACCGCAAGGGAGACGAAACTATAAGGGTATGGGTACCAGGTTGCGCCACGGGAGAGGAAGCCTATACGATAGCCATGCTCCTCAGGGAAAATGCGCCGAGGGGCGAGGCGTCGCCGAAATTGCAGATCTTCGCGACCGACATCGATGAGCGCGCTTTGGAAGTCGCGCGAGCCGGCCGCTATCCGGCTGCCATCGCTACAGATGTCACGCCAAAGCGGCTCAAGGAGTTCTTCTCGCGCGAGGACGGAACCTACCGGGTCGCCACCGATCTGCGTGAAATGTGTCTGTTTTCAGCGCACAATCTGTTGCGCGACCCGCCCTTTTCCAAGCTCGACCTGATCTCCTGTCGCAATCTCCTCATCTACATGGGGCCTGACTTGCAGGAGAAGATCATTCCCATTTTCCACTATGCCCTGCGAAAGGATGGCTATCTCTTCCTTGGCTCTTCGGAAAACGTCACCCGCCACGGGCGGCTGTTTGCTACGATTGACAAGGCAAGCCGCATTTTCCAGAGGCGTAGCGGCGGAGCGATACAGAAGCTGCCAGAGTTTCCGCTTGCCGCCGCGCCCAGGCGGGCAACCCAGCATGCGCGCCCGAGGGCGACGGGAGGAGGCGCGCAGGAGAGCGCAGAACGCCTTCTTCTTAATCGGTATTGTCCCGCATACGTGGTCGTCAACGCAGCCGGCGAGTTGGTGCATAGTTCGGGCGGCACCGGAAAATACCTGGAATTGGCGGCCGGCGCTCCCGACAACAACGTCTTCGCAATGGCGCGGCGGGGCCTGCGAATGGATTTGCGGGCTGGTCTCCACAAGACTGTCAACACCGGGCAAGTGTCGATCCAGAACGAGATCAGCGTTGGCACCAACGGCGGGCGGCAGACCATCAGCCTTGTCGTGCAGCCGCTGCCGCCGGATGGCGCGGCCGACCCTCTCTATATGCTCGTCTTCAGGGATGTTGGCGGCATCAAGCCGGAGCTTGAAAGCGAAGCGACTTCCGACGATGTTGAAAGCGCAAACGTCAGCCAGCTCGAAAAAGAACTCCGGGAAACCAGGGAGCGGCTGCAGATCACCACGGAAGAGCTGGAATCCTCGAACGAGGAACTGATGTCCTCCAACGAAGAACTATCCTCAATCAACGAGGAACTTCAGTCGTCCAACGAGGAACTGGAGACTTCGAAGGAAGAGTTGCAATCGATCAACGAGGAACTGCAAACCGTCAATGCAGAGCTGAACATTCGAGTCGACGAGCTCAGCCGCGCCAACAACGACATGGCGAACCTACTGGAAAGCACGCAGATCGCCACCATCTTTCTGGACCGGGATCTTTGCATCAAGAGCTTCACCCCGGCGACACGGGATCTGTTCCGACTGGTCGAGAGCGACGTCGGGCGCCCGCTTGCTCACGTTCGCCCCCGCTTTGCTGCCGACGGCCTCCAGGCTGATATCGAGCAGGTGTTGCAGCGACTCGGCACGATCGAGCGTCAGATACAGAGCGCCGAGAGCGACACACGCTACATCATGCGCGTGCTGCCTTACCGGACGATCGACAACGTCATCGCCGGGGTCGTGGTCACCTTTGTCGACATCACCAAGATAGCGCGTGCCGAAGAAAGGATCGGCTCGCTGACGCATGATTTGCGCAATCGCATCGAAAGCCTGGAAACGCTGCTGGATCTCGTGCCCGTCGGCATTCTGATCGTAGAGGGGGGGGATAGCCGCGAGATTCGGGCAAACCGTCACGCCGCCGAACTTGCCGGACATCCGTCCACGGGTGACAAGCTGATCTCGATGTCTGCCTCCCTCCCTCTCACCATCAACGGCAACGCGGTGCAATCAAAGGATCAACCGCTTGCGAGGGCGATGCGGACGGGCCGGGCAGTTCCGGAATACGAAGCCTGCATCAGCAGGCCGGACGGCGCTGGCGTCGATGTCATGATGTCAGCCAATCCACTGTTCGACGAGTCCGGCAAGGTCCGCGGCGCGATCGGAACGTTAGTCGATATATCCCGGCACAAGCTGGCGGAGCGCGGCCAAGAAAGACTGCTGCATGAATTGCAGCATCGCGTAAAGAACATCCTTGCTACGATCACCGCCCTGACCTCCCGCATGTTGCGATCCTCCCATTCCATGGCGGACTTCTCAACCGCTTTCCAGGAGCGCCTTCAGGGCATGGCGCGTACCCATGAACTCTTGTCGCAGCAGAACTGGGGTGGCGCGGACATCAAGGACCTGTTGCGAGCGACTCTCTCCCCCTACACCGCCGAGGATCGAAGGAACGCGGTTCTGGAAGGCGGTCCGTTCCAGTTGAACGCCAGCGCCGCAGCGACCTTGGGAATGGTGTTCTTCGAACTCGCGAGCAATGCCGCCAAATATGGCGCCCTCGCCGTCGAGAATGGGCGCGTGGACGTCAAATGGCGCATCGGAGAGCCGGGCGGAAGCTTGTCGCTTGTGTGGAAGGAAATAGGCGGGCCGACCGTTGAGGAGCCTTTGAAGGAGCATTTTGGAACGACATTCATTCAGCGGAGTTTGAATTACGAGTTGGGAGGAAGGGTGGACTTGAAGTTCAAGGAGTCTGGCTTGGAGTGCTCCTTGCAAATCCCCCTCTCCCTCGCAGGCGCGACGGATGGTCCGGTAAAAGATGAATGAGCAATTTCCTCTGTCTGGCCTGCATGTCCTGGTCGTTGAGGATACTTTTCTGATCGCGCTGGATGTATCCGATCAGTTGGCCGACGCGGGCTGTGAGGTGATCGGCCCCGCTTCATCGGTGAAGCAGGCGCTGGAACAGATCGACGGCGTTTCACTCGACGGAGCGGTGCTCGATATCAACCTCGCTGGCGAGCGGAGTTTCCCGATTGCTGAGTTGCTCGCTTCACGTGGCGTTCCCTTTATATTCTTGTCTGGCTATGACAGCGCGACAATCATTCCAGATGAATTTGCGCAAGCTCCTCGTCTATCGAAACCAGTTGATCCTAAGGCGCTGACAAGCGCCGTTGCGCATTTTCGGAATAGGTAAACCGACCCATAGAGCACCTTTCGCTCGTCACCCCTAAAGGCGCATTTCGGCGACATAGGCCTCGATAATCCTGCATCAGCAATAGGATTGACCCGGCCTAAGAAGCTATACTACGTTTTACGTCCGGTTTCGTTAACGTCCCGCCCGATAGCCGACCGTCACCTGTCGGCCTCTCGCCACTGCTTCGCGGTTCTCTTCCGTCAAAACGGCCAAAGGAGAACCAAAAAATGGGTATCTCACAATACGATCCAGGAGCTCTAGGACGCCCTGCTTGGAACGCTGGTCAGAAGGTCGGCGTCAAGAAGCCGCTGAAACAACGGCAGATATGGGCGATCCGGCTTTTTCCTCGACAGAGAAGGGCGCATGAGAGATCGGGCGCTGTTCGATCTGGCAATCGACAGCAAGCTGCGCGGCTGCGATTTGGTGAAGATCAGGATCGGGACGCTGGTCACTGGCCCGGAAATCCGAACGCGGGCCATGGTCGTTCAACAGAAGACCAGACGACCCGTGTAATTCGAGATTACATCCGATGCACGAGCAAATTTGCTTGCCTGGCTTAAGCGTCGGGGTGGATCAGTCGACGACTATGCCTTCCCGAGCCGAATTGAGAACTCCGGCCACCTGAGCACGCGCCAGTATGCTCGCCTCGTCGATGAATGGGTGACAGCGATTGGGCTCCGGCGGGAGGACTATGGCACCCTCGCTCCGGCGCACTAAGGCCGCGATCATCTACAAGGCGACCGGGAACCTCCGTGCAATTCAGATCCTGTTGGGTCACACCAAGATCGAGAACACGGTCAGGTATCTTGGCGTAGACATCGAGGATGCGTTGGAGCTGGCAGAAAAGACCGAGATTTGAACAGCTGCGGCTCCGCACTTCGGGGCCGCACGACATCTAAACCACTCTCCAGAGCAAGGTCCAATGAAGCCGAGATGCGCCTCCTATCCGACGCTGTTTTTGCTGCTTGTTTTCGTCGATAGCTGACCTCGTGACTGAGGGTGCGCCGAGATTGCGGCCTCGACGGTGCAGGATCGTGATTTTAGGTAGCAGATCGTCATAGTTATTTAATATTCTTCATGAATTCGTGCATAAGATCTACATAGCCATCGATGTCCTCTTTGCCATGCGCAAAGGATGCCTGTGGTCCGGCGCTGACGATGCAATCCCAGTACCCCCGGTTCGCCATGAAGACGCGGCGGGCGTCGAGCATGTCGAAGTCCATGGACAGACGCGCTTCGGCATAATTGCGCGGCAGCTCGGGCGTCAGGCACAGGCCCGAACGCGGCCCGATCCGGAACGCGCGGCATGGCAGGTCCAGATCCCGGCAGATGGCGTCGATACCGTCGGCCATGCGCGATCCGAGTGCGGAAATCCGGTTGAAGGCGTCTTCGGTCAGCACATGTTCCAGCACGGCGCGCGCGCAGGCCATCGACAGGGCATTGCCATAAAGCGTGCCGCCAAGGCCGATGCCGGGCGTACGGTGCAGGATGTCGAGGTGCTTCTCGACATGATCGCCTATCGTGTCGGTCATGCCATAGGCGGCAAAGGCCAGCCCCGATCCGAGCCCCTTGCCGAGCGTGATGAAGTCGGACTGGAGATTCCAGAGCCGCGTCAGGCCGCCATAGGCGAACGAAAAGGTGTGCGATTCATCGATGCACAGCATCGTGCCGGTTTCGGCGGTAATCCGGCGCAGGCCCTCCAGATAACCCGGATCGGGCAGCACAAGGCTGCAATTGGTCAGCGCCGGTTCGGTAAGGACCAGCGCGACTTCGCGCGATTCCAGCGCCGCCGCCACGGCATCGAGATCGTTGAAGGGCAGGATGATGGTATCTTCAGACCGGCGGCCTGACAGGCCCTGATATTCGGGAACGACCCGTTCGCCGTCGAACTTGACCAGCGTTTCCTCGATATGGCCGTGGTACTTGCCTTCGAAGACGATCAGCTTGCGCCGGCCAGTGATGTGCCGGGCGATGCGCATGATTTCAGTGTTGGCGCCCGATGCCGCCAGCGTGAACTGCCAGAAGGGTAGCCCCATCAGTCGCCCGAGCGAATGTGCCGCCACCACGGCATCCTCGGTGGGCAGCAGATAATGGGCACCGTTACGGAACTGGCGCACCATCGGCTCTTCCACCGCCGGAATGCCGTAGCCAAGCGTGGCCGAAAGATCCGCCACGTTCATGTCGACATAGGCATTCCCGTCCACATCGAAAAATCGCGCGCCTTCGCCGCCCGCAACATAGAGCTGGGGATGCATGTAATAGCCGGCCATCCAGGACATCGGCGTTCCAGCCGGCATCACGTTGCGCGCGCGGTCGAGTAATGCCTTCGACCTCCCGGTGCGCGCCGCGAAGCGCTCCAGTTCACGCTGGTTCAACTCTGCGACGCGCGTCCGGTCCGCCCTATAGGCTGCTCCTGGCGCAAGAGTGGTCGACAATTCTATCCTCCTGTCAAATTCCTTGCGTCGTGCGCCGACAGAGCCGGTGGGCACCGCCAGAACCGGGTACCGGCTCACCAATACGCGATAGTGTCGTTCCAACACTAGTCGAGAAAGATCTGCTTTGGCAGGTCGCTTGGAATGTCCGCTCCGGTCAATTGTGTGCCGGAAACTGACCGACAGGTCCCGGCCCCATATCGACCATTGAGGAACAACACCGCCGCTCGAGGGGGACCGGGGTAGAGCCGCGCACATTGGCAGGCTAGCCCCAGAAACTCTGCACCCGTCAAGCAACTCCGAAACGCGACCCATTTTTCCCAGAGCAGCTGACGAGTACGACGGCAGTACAACTTCGGGGAGGTGCTGCCACTTAAACCACTGAATACACGTCGCTTCTCGCGATGTCTGCCCCATCCATCATGGGCGCCGAGGCAAATCGCCTGTCTAAGTATTTCATTTCGTTACGCGTTTTTGCTCTCAGTCGGTCCAATGCCCCGTTGGACCGACTGATAAGGTAATTGCCATATCATATCCAAGAGCACGCTGAACAGCGATACAAACGTCTCCGACGCGGAACTAGAGCCCGCATTTGGCCACCTGAGTGTGCACGGTCACTCGAGGCGGTATCCCGCTGAACGGCGCACGTTCGATCGCGACCGGATTACGTTGGGGAACGGTCGGCGGGGCTTCACGCGTCTCACCGCACAATCACCAAGGTCTGGTTTGCCGTGTCGGCGCTTCGAGTATGTCCCGTCCGGTGCAACGGATGCGTTCGAGGCGGCATTCCCATCATTGATGAGCAGTGTGGCTTTGGGCCAAAGGACCGCCCGATTGGTCAGCTGTGCGCCTAATATCGGTCATGGAGTACAGCCGTCGCCCGCGAACACGAAGGATGGCCTTGGCCAGGGGTCGGCGTGCCTATCGAGCGATAATCGGACGCGGGCCGAACTGACTACGACCCTGATCTATTCGGCTCGGCTCAGCACACTGTGCGAGCGCTACAGGTCGGTTTCGGCTCAGGAGGGGCGAAAGAAACAGTACTGCGGAAGATCGTGCTGGGTTTGCGGTAGACCGGAGGGCCCTTCTGCCGAACGACCATGTATTGCGGCACATTCTGCCAAACGCCTGCGGCTATGCTCGGCTAACACGGCAGATTGACAGGAACCAAGGACATGGATCGCTTCCGGCCGAAATACGTGACTTTTGATTGCCACGGCACGCTGATCAATTTCCAAATGGCGGGAGCCGCTCGGGATCTGTTCGGTCATCTTCTGGATGGGCCGCGCATGGACGAATTCATCAGAAACTTCCAAGCCTACCGCCTCGATGAGGTGTTGCAGGACTGGAAGCCCTATGCCGATGTCGTCCACAACGCACTGGAGCGCACGTGCCGCCGCAACAACGTCGCATTCCGTGCCGAAGACGCTGAAACGATCTACAACCGCATCCCGACCTGGGGACCGCATCAGGACGTTCCCGAGGGCTTGGCTAAACTAGCCAAGGAAATTCCGCTGGCTATCCTTTCGAACTCCATGATGGCCCAAATTCCGTCGAACGTGGCAAAACTCGGCGCGCCATTTCATGCCGTCTACACCGCTGAACAGGCGGGGGCTTACAAGCCGCACTTCAAGGCGTTCGAATATATGTTCGACATGCTGGAATGCGGCCCGGAGGACATAACTCACGTTTCCTCGTCTTTCCGCCACGACCTGATGTCTTCCTATGACCTAGGGATCAAGAGCAAGGTCTGGGTTAATCGCGGCCATGAGCCGGCCAACCCTTATTACGAGTACACCGAAATCCGCGATGTGACGGAGCTACCGGGCGTTTTCGGGATCTGAGGGCGAGGATGGGGCGCGGGTTTATTGGCTGGACCGCTCCACCTCTCGCAGCAAGAAGAACACCATATCCAGCAGGCGAGGATCTTTCGAGTTGGGTGCTTGTAGTCATCTGGTCTCCGATGAAGAAGCAGGCCAGCCCAATGGCTCCATGGCTGCGGGACGCGACCATCTGCCTTACGCGGCAGCCTCAACCGAAACCTATTTTCGCACTGCCGCCGCAATCCTGGCCATGCGGCCGGCTTCCGCGGAACAAGACATGTCGGCGGCATTGCTTAAGCGTCACTACGGATTGGCGGGATCGATCGCCACATTATCCTCCGAGGTCGAGCGCACCGTTGAGGTCAACCTGTCGGACGGCCACCGACTGATCCTGAAGACGTCGACAAGACCGGAGGCGGTCGACAGCTTTCGTTTCCAAAGCGCCACCATGGCGGGATTGCAAGGGGCCGCGGGCTTCGTTGCACCCGAAGTGCTCCGCACCAGAAGCGGCGCGTTGATGTTTGAGGAAGAAGGGGTATGCGGGTACTTGCAGACCCGGATCGAAGGCGTTCCGCTGCACAAGGCGGTGCCCACTCCGGACCTGCTTTTTCGAACTGGCAGCGCTCTGGCCCGGCTGGACTTGGCCCTTGCGCAAGTCAATGTGCCCGCGGCCCACCGTCCCGTTCTTTGGCATGTCGGGTGCTGGTCGCGGTTGATGGAACTAGAGCAATACCTCCCATCCGGGAGCATTGCCGACAGCGTTCGCGTCGCGATGGCGGACTATGTGGAGTTTGTTGAGCCACAAATCTCGAACGTGGCGTGGCAGGTCACCCATAATGATCCCAGCCCATTCAATATGATGACGACTGCCCAGGGAACGGGTTTCATCGATTTTGGCGATGGCTGCTGGAGCCCCAGGATCCAGGATCTGGCGATCGCGGCAAGTCACGCCGTGACGGATCCGAACCTTCCTTTGGGTGGGGCCGAACATTTTATCGCCGGCTATGCCTCGGTCATTGCAATTTCGGCGCTGGAAGCAAGACTGCTCGTCGGATTGATGCGGGCGCGACAAAGCGCTTTGATCCTGGTCAATTACTGGCGCTCCCACCTTTTTCCGGGCGACGCCCAGTACATCAAAAAGAACGTCGCGCGTGCCGAGCATGGCCTCTCCATCCTGACGCCTCTTGGTGGCGCCTCGGGCGAGGCGGCAGTCCAGGCGGCAATGTCGTCGTCCCGCTGCAACGCCGTATCGGTTCGCCCGACAGGCAGGGTCGCCGAACCGCGAATTGATCAAGATACTCGTTCAGATAGGCAGCAGCACATGTCCACCGATCTCATGCCGAATCGCTACAGACCTGGCGAATCCGATCTTCCCAGGCGCGAGTCCGAGCTAATTGCTCGCCGTGACGACGTTCTGGGGGCCTCCTATCGGCTCCAGTACCGCCGGCCCGTGCACTTCGTTCGCGGCGAAGGCATGTGGCTCTACGATCCTGACGGGCGGGCCTATCTCGACTTCTATAATAACGTGCCGTCTCTCGGCCATTGCCACCCGGAAGTAATCGCCGCAATGGCTGAGCAGGCGGGCCGAATAAGCGCCAACACGCGCTATCTCGAGCCGAAACTTGTCGACTATGCCGAGCGGTTGGTTGATACTTTCCCAAACGAGCTCGACCGTGTGGTTTTTACTTGCACGGGGAGTGAATCCAACGATCTGGCCCTGCGTATCGCGCGATTTGCGAGCGGCAACGAAGGTGTGATCGTGTCCACCTATGCGTATCACGGCACGAGTGCGGCTACCGCCGCGGTTTCGCCGAACCTGGGCGACGCAGTCAAGCTCAGCCCATTCGTGCGCATGGTAACCCTACCCGGGCCGGCGGGCGTGCCGGAAGCCCAGGCTGCGGACTTTTTCGAGGCACAGATTCGTTCAGCCATTATGGATCTGAACCGTCGTGGCATAGGCGTTGCGGCCCTGCTCATCGACAGTATTTTTTCCAGCGATGGCGTATGGGCAGATCCTCCTGGTTTTATTGCCGGCGGAGCTACGGCGGTGCGGGAGGCAGGTGGCCTCGTCATTGCCGACGAAGTTCAGCCGGGCTTTGGGCGAACTGGCGCCCATATGTGGGGCTTCGAGCGGCACCGGACCGTTCCGGATCTTGTTACCCTCGGCAAGCCGATGGGCAACGGATTTCCAATTGGCGCCGTCGTTGGTCGCAGAGCCCCGATGGAGCAGTTTGGCGCCACCGCGCGCTACTCGAACACGTTCGCCGGAAACACAGTTGGAATAGCTACCGCGGACGCCGTGCTAATGATCCTGCAGCGTGACCAAATTCCCCAAAAGGCGCTTGCCACGAGCCAGCGCCTCCGAGCCGGACTGGAAAAGATCGCAAAGCAGCATCATGGAGTTCGTGCGATCCGAAACGCCGGTCTTTTCTTTGGCATCGACATGGGGCCTGAGGACACACCGGCCGCGGGCCGGCGTGCAATGGCTTTGGATGTGGTCAACGCGATGCGGAATGACGGCGTACTTATCAGCACGACAGGGGCCAATGAGGATACACTTAAAGTGCGCCCTCCGCTCGTTTGCCAAGCCGAGCATGTGGACCTCTTCCTTGCATCCATGGAGCAAGCGCTCATCAAGGTCGCAGGCTAGACCGCATACCGCAATGTGCGGAAGCGCTCACCGAAGGCAGCCTATTGGAATAGATGGCGCCACCGGCGCGCGTCCCTGCGCCTGGCGAATGACGCCTAGAAATAGCCGAGGATCGATTTGACCTCGAGATACTCCAGCATGCCCTCGAGTCCGTACTCGCGTCCGTTTCCGGATTGCTTGAAGCCGCCGAACGGCGCGTGGGGGTCCCACGTCGGGTAGTTGAGATGCACCTGCCCGGCGCAGATTTGCGACGCGACGTCCTTGACGACGTCCATGTCTTTGCCCTGCACATGCGCCCCGAGGCCATAGACGGTGTCGTTGGCGATGGTGACGGCCTCCTCCACTGTCTCGTAAGGAATGACGCAAAGAACCGGGCCGAAGATCTCCTCCTGGGCAATACGCATGCCGGTGCGCACCTCGGAAAAAATCGTCGGTTTGACGTAGAATCCGGCATTCAGACCGCCGGGACGGCCCTGTCCGCCGGCGACGACCTTCGCGCCTTCCGAAATCCCGACGCCGATCATCGTCTGAATCCGGTCGAACTGGGCGCCGTTGGCGATTGCGCCATGGGTGGTGGTCGCCGCGAGAGGATCACCGACAACGATATCGTCCGCGGCGCGCCTGGCAATCGACTCGATCTCGGAAAGCTGCGCGCGCGGCACGATCATACGCGTCGGCGCACTGCACGACTGGCCGAGATTGCGGAAGGCGGCGGCGATGCCCAGCGAGACGGCGCGATCGAGATCGGCGTCCGGGAGGATCACATTCGGCGACTTGCCGCCGAGCTCCTGCGCGACGCGCTTGACCGTCGGCGCTGCCGCCTGGGCCACCGCGATGCCCGCGCGGGTGGAGCCGGTAATCGAGATCATGTCGACGTCCGGATGGGAGGCGAGAGCCGCACCGACGCAAGGGCCGTCGCCATTGACGAGGTTGAAGACACCGGCCGGGAAGCCGGCTTCTTCGATCGCCTCGGCGAACATGAGGGCGCTCAACGGAGAAAGCTCGCTCGGCTTCAGCACGACCGTGCAGCCTGCGGCGAGCGCCGGCGCGACCTTGGCGGTGATCTGGTAGAGTGGCCAGTTCCACGGTGTGATCAGCGCGCAGACCCCGATCGGTTCGCGAGTGACGGCGGTGTGACCGCGCTGCTCGACGAAGGGGAAGGCCGTCAGGACCTCGCGAGCGACCCGCACATGGGCGATCGCCAGCGGCACCTGCGCGGTGCGCGCATATGCGATCGCCGCGCCCATTTCGAGGGTCAGGCATTGCGCAAGCAGCTCGGTGCGAGCCTCGAGCAGCGCCTGCAGGCGATCGAGCAAATCCGCGCGGTATTCCGGCTTGGTACGGCTCCAGGTGGCGAATGCCCGGCGGGCCGCTGAAACGGCCGCGTCCACGTCCTCGCCGTTTCCGAGCGGAAATTGCGTCACCACTTCTTCCGTCGCCGGATTCGTGACGGCGGCCTGGCCAGTGCCCCTGGGCGCGCGCCATTCGCCGTCGATGAAGAATGTGCCGAGGCGGCCGTTGCGAGACAGGTGCTCGAGGGGCGTGGTCATGTCACTAGGTCCTTCATCCGATAGTAGGCGCCGAGGACTCGGCAGGAACCAGGGACGCCCGAAATATCCGGGGATCGCCGGCCAGCGGAACTTCTACCAGCCGCGGATCCGCTCCCACCGCGCGTCGATCTCCGGACTTCCTCCGTTGACGACGCTGTAGAAATCGTGCTGGCCGGCCATCGCGCAGGCGTGGTTTGGCAGGATCCGCACCCGGGCACCGACCCGAAGGTCTGGCATGCTCTTGGCCGAGCCGCTGCGGATCGCCATGATGCCGTGTTCCTGGCTGGCCTGTGACACGATCACGTCTTCGAGCACGCGACCCGCCTCGTCGCATACCAGGCCGTAACCCTGATCTACCCGCTGGCTCGCGGTGCCGCGATCGCGCGAGAGCGCCATCCACCCCGCGTCGACAAGCACCCAGCCCTTCTCCGGCTTAACGCCGACCACCGTGGCCAGCACTGAAATCGCGATGTCGTCGACGGCACAGACCCCGACTCCATGCTGGACGAGGTCGAAGAACATGTAGACACCGGCGCGCAGTTCGGTGACGCCATCGAGATTCTCGGCGAAGTGTGCGGTGGGCGTCGAGCCGAGGCTGACGATCGGGCAGGCATGGCCTCGAGCGCGCAGAATTTCGGCGGCTCGCACGGTGGCTGAACGCTCGTTCTCGGCTGCCCTCACCAGAGCATCGGGCGTGCTCAAACCATAGGACTCGCCCGCATGGGCGAGGACGCCGACGAGGTGGGCGCCCGCCGCGACCACCCGGTCGGCGACCTCGATGAGCTTGGGATCGTCCGGCTTCAGCCCACCGCGATGGTCGTCGCAATCCAGTTCGATGAACACGGATGGAGTAACGCCCGTGGCCTTGCGCACATCGGCCAGGGCATCGGCCTGTTCAACGGTATCAAGCAGCAGCTTCAGGTCGACGCCGGTGCGGCGGCACAGCTCCGAGGCACGCAGAGCCGAGGCCGGCGACAGGCCGACGGCATAGGTCAGGTCGCGATAGCCGTGGCTGGCGAAGTATTCCGCCTCGGCGATGGTCGAGACCGTGATCGGGCCGGGTTCAGTGGGGAAGACCTGTCGGGCGACGTCAATGCTCTTGGCCGTCTTCATGTGCGGGCGCAACACAACGCCAAGGTTCCTGGCGTGGTCGGCGAGACGGTTTATGTTGCGCTCGAGCTTCCCGCGATCCAGCAGCAGCGACGGTGTGACAAGGCCATCGATCTTTTGGACCGGTTCCAGCGATTTCGCGTTCGTTTCCATGTTCTCGATGTTCCTCATCACTAACCGAAGGACTGGTTCGCCAGGGCGTACATGCAGGCCGCACCGTCGGGCATTGGTCGCCGCCCCTTGACCATGGCGCTGGCTCCGCCGACCCTGACAAGGCCCAGGCATTCCAGCCAGTCGCCCAATCCATGCTCGGCATAGACGTCGATGCGCACGAACTGGCCGTGGAGCCTCGAAAGCTGGTCTAGGATCAGGCGTTGCGCGTCTTCGGCGCTTTCCGCGGCCACTGGGCCGACAACGTAGCCGCGCCCGAACTTCCTGGCGATCGCGTAACCGGTGACCCGTCCACGGCGGTCGATCACCACCACGTCGCCCACATTTGCAAGCGCAGCGACCATCGGCCCGCGAGGCATTCCGGTGGCCCGTTCGTCGAAGGCGCGGAGTGCCGGCAGGTCTGATACCGTCGCCGGCCTGATGTCGGCGCAGGCCTTCGCGGGTACGGGGACGTTCAGTTGGCCCTGGTGCTGAAGCACGGTGCCCCAAACGGTGAAGCCGCGTCGTTTGTAGAGCGTCAGCCCATCTTCGGTCGAATTGAGCAGCACGTTGCGACCTTCCGTCGCCTCAAGCAACGCGTTGAAGAGCCGCGAGCCATTGCCGCCGCCTTGCGCGGAGCGGGTGACGATGATCATCCCGGCCGAGGCATAGGCCTGCCCGTAGTTCCACCACATTGCCGACCCGATCACCTCGCCTGAACGCTCAAGGACAAGGCCCTCGCCCACCCTGGCAGCAAACTCCCAGTCCTCGCTGCGGTAAGGCCAGCCCATTTCCTGCGACAGCTTCAGCGCGCCCGGCACATGGCTGATCTCGAACGCGGTCAGCTCGGTCGGATCGCCGACGATGTCATTGTTAAGCCCAACGGCCATGCGCAAGACGCCTTCGATTTACCCAGAGATCGAACCTCAAGGTGCCGTCCGGAGCACAGATTTCGCTGCTGTTTTGCCCGTTCAGATCAGCGAGACTATTCGTTTTGAGCCATTCCTCGGCATACCAAACTGCGCAAAGCGGGCGAAGTATATCCGGCGCCTCGTATCGCCTCGCTTTCATCGTTTGGCGATCCGTGTTGCGCCCGCACGGTTCACAACGGACGCGATCCAAGCCCCGCAATCGCACAGTCGCAACACGCCCCAACGATGAACAGCTTGTTGCTCAGGAGGTATTCGGGATGATCTACATCAGCGAAGAGGACTCAGCCGCCCTGGTCACCCATGAACTGGCTTTCGACGCCGTGCGGAGAGCTCTCGTTGCTGCCGCTTCGAAACAGAGCCTGGTCTTTCCCGCGGTTCTGGGGCGTGCACGGGAGGCGACCAATACCTTCTCAATCAAATCCGGTTCGTCGGACGAGCTGACCGGAGTCAAGATCGGCTCCTTCTGGTCGGGCAATCCCGCGCGCGGCCTGCCCCGCCACAACTCCACCGTCGTCCTGCTCGACCAGGAAACCGGACGCCTCGGCGCCGTGATCGAGGCGGGCAAGGTCAATGCCTATCGAACAGCCGCCGCCGACGCGGTGGCGGCCGACCTTCTTGCCCGGAAGGACGCCAAGGTGCTGGCGATATTCGGCGCCGGCAACCAGGCGGGTTTCGAGGTCGCGGCGCTGGCTCGCATCCGTCCGGTCGAGACGGTATTGGTCGTGGCCGGACCTTCACCGCGACGCGACACTTTTGTCGAGCGTATCCGCGCCAAAGACCTCGCGGCGCGCGCCGTCTCGGCCGAAGACGCCGTGCGTCAGGCGGACATCGTGGTCACTGCAACCCCCTCGCGCGAGCCACTGTTTCAGGCCCATTGGGTGCGTGACGGCGCGCACGTCGTCAGCATGGGATCGGATGCGCCCGGCAAGCAGGAATTGCCGACAGAATTGCTCTCGAGGGCAAGCCTCTTCTGCGACTTGCCTTCACAGTCCGTCCAGATCGGCGACTTTCAGCACGTGCGCGACGAAATCGACGCCGGCATGCTCGCCCTAACGGCGATCGGCGATGTGATCGAAGGCCGCGCGCCGGGACGCCGCTCCGACGAAGAGATTACCGTCTTCGACAGCTCCGGCATCTCCCTACAGGATCTCTACATGGCCGAGGCGCTGATCCGCGCTGAGGCGTCCCACCGCTGATCTAGCGCACGAGGGATTTGACCGGCATCTACTGCATACCTGCTTAGCCAAACGAAATCTTGCATTCTGCTTCCAGCCATCGAGCAAGATCGTGGGCTTTCCCAGACAGTTCAGTTTGTCCTATCCATATGAGCCCGTAGTGGCTTCCGTCGGGATCGAAGCCGACCGGTGCGATGAGCCGCTCTCTATCTATGTCGTCGGTTGCGAGGACCATGGGACTGAGGGCAACGCCCAACCCCGCCGATGCGGCTTCAACGATCAGAAAGTGATGGTCGTAGAAGCGAATTTCCGTTGGGCGCAGCACCGAGGGGTGGAGGGTTGGTGCGCGTCAGGCCTGACTTCCGGCTGACCTTCAGATGGCGGCAATGTCCAGCTTCGAGCCGTCGACCAGACGCGACAGGCGGAACGGTGTAGGATCGACGCAAGGCGTGTCGTTTACGACGAGCTCTGCGGCGAGATGGCCAAGCCCCGGGCCCAAACCGAAGCCGTGGCCCGAGCAGCCCGCCGCGAGGACGAGGCCTTTCACCCCGTCCACCTGCGACACCACAGGCACTGCGTCCGGCGTGCAATCGACGAAGCCGCCCCAGGCGCTATCGATCTCTATATCGCCGAGTTGAGGGAAGGTTTTCCGGACACTCTCCACCACTTGGCTTACCAGCCATTTCAAGGGTGGAGGATCCAACACGCGATTCTTTTCGAAGATCCGATCGTCGCTGGTCAGGAGCGCCGGCAATGAATCCGGCCCCGAAACGAACGATTGGCCGATGCCGAGCCTGACGTTCTTCAGGCGACGCAAGAACTGCGGCATGAATTCCCGGCTATACCGAATAGCCTGGGGCGTGATTTCGAGGTTCGCCTTGCCGCTGATCGCAAGCGTATAGCTGCCGTCCAGTCGGCGCGTGATCGTGCAGTAGGGTGTGGAGACCGCCTCGCCTATGTTGATTGTCGGGGTGGAACGCAGCGCGGTCTGCCGGATGCTCGCTTGGGGGAAACTGATTCCGAGCGGCCTCAGGAAGCGCGAGGCCCAAGCGCCAGCGGCGCACAGCACCGCGCTGGTTCTGATGTAGCCCTTCTCCGTGTGCACGCCCGCAATCTTGCCATTGGCCAAGTCGAGCGCCCGCGCGGCGCATCCCTGGTGGATCGTGGCGCCCAGAGCTCTGGCCCCATCGGCGATAGCCGGCGCGGCGAGCGCAGGTTCGGCCTTACCGTCCCGGTCCGAATAGGTCCCGCCGACCCATTTGTCGCGCGTTTCGGGGACGCGCTCGGCCACTTCCGCCCGGCTCAGCACGCGGGTGTCGACGTCGTACTCCCTGGCGACCTCGCGCCACTTTTCCCAGCCGGCGAGCACAGCCTCGTCGTGGGTTGCATAGACGAGACCGCAGCGTCGAAATCCAAGGTCCCGATTGATATCGCGCGTGAGCTCGTCCCACAGTCGCATGGAGATCACCGAGAGCGGCAGTTCGCGCCGATCGCGGTTCTGCTGGCGGCACCAACCCCAGTTTCGGCTCGATTGTTCACAGCCGACGTGGCCCTTCTCGAGCAGAGCCACAGAGAGGCCACGTTTCGCCAGGAAATAGGCGGCCGTAGAGCCGAGGATGCCGCCGCCGACGATGACGACGTCGGCCTCGGCCGGGAGACGCTCATCGCTGTGAATGCGTTCGACTCGGGGCGACATGTTCCAACCAACCTCGGCTGCCAAGAATGCGGAAGCAAAGTTCCGATCAGCCCTTCATCGCATCGTGCGCTCGAAAGAATGTGCCGAAATCAACTAGGACTTCGCCAGATGTGCGGGTTTTTGATCGCTTGATCGATACGAGCTGCTCAAGCCCGACCGAGTTTCAGTTCGGCGCAGGGCGGCGCAACCTGCTCGTGAGTCCGTTGGATCGCGCTTGAGGGTCTTGAGCCTACGAGCGAAGTTGTAAGCGGCAACGAAGTCGGTGAGGTGTTATCTGAGCCTGATCGTGGCCCTCGTAGTAGAAGCGTTTGACCGTGTCGTCCTGGATCGTGCGGTTCATCCTCTCGACCTGTCCATTGGTCCAAGGATACTTGGCCTTAGTTGTGCGGTGCTCGATGTCGTTCGTGGCGCAAGCATATTCGAAGGCAGGCGCCCAGAAGCGTTCGCCGTCGGCGATGGCCTCTTTGATCAGCCGCAGGGCCGAGCCTCCGGCATCGGATGTGGTGAACTGGATTCCATCGTCGGTGAGCACGGTGTGGATCTTATAGGGAACGGCCGCGATCAGCCGGAGCAGGAACTCTCTGGACAGTGGTGGCCTTCTCATGCAACTCCACGAAGGCAAACTTCGAGGTACGATCGATGGCGACGAACCTGTGCAGCTTGCCCTGTTTGGTTCTCACCTCGGCGATGTGTATATGGAAAGTAGCCGATCGGATAGCTCTTGAACTTCTTCTTCGCCGGCCGTTCGCCTTCGACATCGGGCAAGCGGCTGACGCCTTGACGCTGCAGGCAGCGGTGCAATGACGAGGGTGTCAGTTGCGGGATTGTCGGCTGCAACGCATAGAAGCAGTCATCCAGCGGCAGCAGCGTATAGGGTCGAAAGGAGACGATGACGGCCTCTTCCTCGACCGTGAGCACGGTCGACCGCGCGTCCTTCGGCCAGTCGGTAGATCGATGACACAGGTCCGACTCCGCAACTTCGCGACGGTCTTCTGGTTGATTCCATAGCGCTTCGCCAGCGCCGTCAAGCTTTCTTGACTATGTTGTATCGCTCGACGGACTGCCGCTGTCCCCGGATCGTGCCATGCCCGCCCGAGAATGGATTATGGCTTCCGCCGAAACTATCCATTTCTATCCGATTGCGCGCCGTGCTCCGAGCCTCTGCACGAGCTCAAGACCTCCAGCCCCACCGCCAACGACGACTATTTGCGTTTTCATTCCTGCTTGCCCGTCCCTAGCGGAATGCCTCTCAATACGACCAACCGCGTGTCACCGGCTGCGCGCCAGATGGCAATCAAGTCTGGATTCGATAACCCTGAACATAAAGCAACGTCATCGTCGCCCTCAGCAATGGGTAAATCGCGCTGCTCCCGGGCGTTCATGTCGGATGATGAGCCTTGATCTCGCCCCAAGTGCCTCCGTCACCAGTCCATCACCACCTTGCCGGAATTTCCGCTGCGCATGGCATCGAAGCCGGTCTGGTAGTCGTCGATGCCGATGCGGTGCGTGATCAGCCCGGTGACATCGAGCGGGCCCTGCACCAGCGCGATCATCTTGTACCAGGTCTCGAACATTTCGCGCCCATAGATCCCCTTCAGGGTCAGCATCTTGAAGATGACCTTGTTCCAGTCAACCTCGAAGCCGGTCGGCGCGATGCCCAGAATCGCGATCTTGCCGCCATTGTTCATCGTATCGATCATGTCGCGGAAGGCGGCCGCCGAGCCCGACATTTCGAGGCCGACGTCGAAACCCTCGGTCATGCCCTCGTCGCGCATCACGTCGCGCAGCTTCTCCTTGGAGGCGTCGACGACATGATGAATCTTCATCTTCCGCGCAAGTTCCAGCCTGGAGGGATTGATGTCGGTGATGACCACCTTTCTCGCGCCGACCGCCTGCGCCACCAGGGCCCCCATGATGCCGATCGGCCCGGCACCGGTGACCAGCACATCCTCGCCGACCAGGTCGAACGAAAGCGCGGTGTGCACGGCATTGCCAAGCGGATCGAAGATCGCAGCCACCTCGTCGGGAATGTCGTCGGGGATCGGCACGACATTGTGCTGCGGAATAGAAAGGTATTCGGCGAATGCGCCCGGCCGGTTGACGCCGACGCCGAGCGTGTTTCGGCACAGATGCCCCCTGCCGGCGCGGCAGTTGCGGCAATGACCGCAGACGATGTGCCCCTCGCCCGCCACGCGCTGGCCGATCCTGTATTCCGTCACCTCCTTGCCGAAATCCGCGACCTCGCCGACGAATTCGTGGCCGGTCACCATCGGCACCGGCACGGTCTTCTGCGCCCACTGGTCCCAGTTGTAGATGTGGACGTCGGTGCCGCAGATCGCCGTCTTCTTCACCTTGATCAGCACGTCGTTGGGGCCGATCTCCGGCACCGGCACCTGTTCCATCCAGATGCCGGGTTCGGCCTTTGCCTTCACGAGTGCGCGCATCATGTTGGACATCAGGAAATCACTCCCAGTTCGCGTCCCACTTCCCCGAACGCCGCCACCGCCCGGTCGATATCGCCCGCAGAGTGAGCCGCCGACATCTGCGTCCTGATGCGCGCCTGCCCCTTCGGCACAACCGGAAAGGAGAAACCGATCACGTAGATGCCGCGCTCCAGCAGCATGTCGGCCATTTTCGAAGCAAGCACGGCGTCGCCGATCATCACCGGGACGATCGGGTGGTCGCCGCCGGCAAGTGTGAAACCCAGCTTCTCCATGCCGGCGCGAAAACGGGCTGCATTGTCGTAGAGCCGGCGGCGCAAGCCGCCGCCCTCTTCGATCATGTCCAGCACCTTGAGCGAGGCTCCCGCGATCGCGGGCATCAGCGTGTTGGAAAACAGATAAGGCCGCGAACGCTGGCGCAGCCATTCGACCACTGGCCTGCTCGCGGCCGCGTAGCCACCCGAGGCGCCGCCGAGCGCCTTGCCGAGCGTGCCGGTAAGGATATGGACCCGGCCCTCAACGCCGCAATATTCCGGCGTGCCGCGGCCATGCTCGCCGACGAAGCCGACGGCGTGGCTGTCGTCCACCATCACCATTGCGTCGTATTCCTCGGCAAGGTCGCAGATGCCTTTCAGGTTGGCGATCACGCCGTCCATGGAAAAGACGCCGTCGGTCGCGATCAGGCGGAAGCGCGCGTCGGAAGCCTCCTTCAGCCGCTCCTCCAGCTCCCTCATGTCGTTGTTGGCGTAGCGGTAGCGGCGCGCCTTCGACAACCTTATGCCATCGATGATCGAGGCGTGGTTGAGCGCGTCGGAGATGACCGCGTCCTCCTCGCCGAGCAGCGTCTCGAACAGGCCGCCATTGGCGTCGAAGCAGGAGGAATAGAGGAT
>NZ_RZSW01000180.1:0-10895 GCF_003997375.1 Mesorhizobium sp. M5C.F.Ca.IN.020.29.1.1
TGGCGGCACGGCGCAGATCGTGCGCGACCGCTTCTTCGACCTGGACGAGCCCGACCGCCAGGCGATCCTCGATTTCGCGGCGAAGCTATGATGCGGCTTTATCACGCCACCACCGTTTTTGATCGGCCGAACCGCCATGTATGAAGCCGTCATCGCAGAGCTGAACCATCTCGACGGACCCGAGTTGCTGGCGCCGCTCGTCACCGACCTGTTTTGTGGAAACATAGCGCTGGTGTCCTCGTTCGGCGCGGAATCCGCGGTGCTGCTGCATATGGCGGCCTCGATCGACCGTTCGCTTCCTGTCATCACGCTCGATACCGGAAAGCTGTTTTCGGAAACGATCGCCTATCGCGCGCAGCTGACGGCTCTGCTCGGCCTCACCGATCTGCGTGTCGTCACGCCTCAGGCGGATGTCTTGCGGGTGCTCGACGGCGCTGGATCGCTGCACCGCCGCGATCCGGACCGATGCTGCCACATCCGCAAGGTTCTGCCGCTCGAAAATGCGCTGACTGGTTTCAAAGCCTGGATTTCCGGCCGCAAGCGATATCATGGCGGGCTTCGCGCGGATGTTCCGACGCTTGAGGAGACTGACGGACGCCTGAAGATCGACCCGCTTGCCCGCTTCACCCGCCGGCAGATCGAGGCCTATCTCGATTACTATGATCTTCCGCGGCATCCGCTCCTCGAAAAAGGCTACCACTCGATCGGCTGCGCGCCCTGCACGGTCCAGTGCGGCAGCGCGGACAATCCGCGCGCGGGCCGCTGGAGCGGACTGTCGAAGATGGAGTGCGGGATTCACCGGTCGCCCATTGCCTCTCGCAATTCGGCCCCGTCTGCTTCCTGATTTCCGGTTACGCAGACATCGAGGTCCGCACCCCCCAGGGAATCGGCCATTGCCGCTTCATCTGCGAAGCCACTACGAATTGTCGTAATGATTGAAAACTAGGCAAAGCTCGCGAAAACCAGGAGATCAGCTGCCGGAAACTAGTGGTGAAAAGCCGACACTTGGTTACCCCGATGCAACAGGCGCCCCGGATGGAATCTTGCGGTCTGAGCTGACACCGGAATGTGAAGCTAGCGCCATTTCCGCTCGGCGCAGCCGGGTCGAAAATTAGCTTGATCTTATGGTCGACAACATGTATACATCATGTCTATGTCCAACCCTTATCAATCACAACGCCCTGCCATAGGTCAACGCGCCGATGCTGCGCAAGACGTCGTCTACCGCTGGCTGAAGCAGCATGTGCTGAACTTGCCTAGCCGCGAGGGCACGTTCCTTACCGAGGCTGAGGTCTGCCGCGAGACGGGAACGTCACGGACGCCGGTGCGCGAGGCGCTGTTAAGGCTCGAAGCAGACGGCCTCCTGCAGATCGTGCCGAAAAAGGGCGCCTATGTACCGCCGATCACCGAGACGGAGATCGAAGCGGTGATGCAGGCGCGCGGCTTGGTGGAAGAGTGGTGCGCGCGGCAGGCGGCCGGCTTCGGCGACATGCTTGCGACGGAACTCGACAGGCTGATCGCCCGGCAGGTGGAGGTGCAGCACGACACCGTTGCGTTCATCGAATGTGACCGGGACTTTCATCGTACGATCGTGCGCGCCGCCGGCAATCCGGTGCTCGCCGACTTCTATGAGAGCCTACGGGACCGCCAGTTGCGGATGGGCGTGCGCGCTATCACAATCTCCGGCGGACGCGGCGACAGCGTGCTTGCCGAGCACGCAGCGATTGTCGAGGGCATACGCCACGGACAGCCCGAACAGGCGGCCGCAGCCGTCGCCCAGCATCTGGCGCGGACGCTCGTCGCGTTGCGGCTGCCGATCGCGGCAGGCTGGGGTTCGGTTGCAACCGAGCGCAGTCCGGCGGTGGCGGCGCAGTAAGGAAAGGCCGCGGCGTTCGCATGGCAGTTGGTCAACGGAATTGGTGAATTGATTATCGTGATTTAACAGATCGGTGCCGAAAGGGCCGGGCATGATCATCGGCAGGGAAACGGCTTTCGACGTGCGCGCGTTCCGCCAGGCGCTGGGACAGTTTCCGACCGGCGTCTGCGTCGTCACCTGTGTGGCCGATGGCGAGCAGCTCGGCATGACGATCAGTTCGTTCAACTCGCTGTCTCTCGATCCACCTCTCGTCCTGTTCAGCATCGACCGTCGTTCAGCCGGCCTACCGCTCTGGGAGAATGCCGCAAGTTACACCGTCAACGTCCTCTCGGAAAACCAGAAGGAAATTTCCAACCGCTTCGCCAAGCCGCTTTCCAACAAGTGGGAGGGGATGCGGTTCGAGCAAGGCCGCTCTGGCGCCCCGGTGCTGCCCGGCGCGGCGGCGCTGTTCGACTGCGAGCCGTGGGCTAGGCACGAAGCCGGCGACCACGTGCTGTTCATCGCCAGGGTTAAGCATTTTCGGTCCTTCGCCGACCGGCAACCGCTGGTTTTCGGCAAGGGACGCTACGCATCACTGCAGCCAACGGAGTTTGCGGCGCCGCTTTGGCCGCTCGACATCCACTACTGAGCGCGGAGGGTAAGATGATCAAGACTGGAGCGCAGCATATCGAGATGCTGAGAGACGGCAGGCAGGTCTATATCAACGGGCAGACGGCCGGCGACGTCACCGCGCATCCAGCCTTCCGTCAGACGATCCGGTCGGTCGGCATGCTCTACGACTTCCAGGCGCGGCCGGATAACCGGGCGCTGATGACCTTTGAAGTTCCCGAAAGCGGCGGGCAGCGGGCCAATCGCATCTGGCAGTTGCCGCGCAGCCATGCCGAGCTCGTCGAACGCCGCACGGCGCTGGAAGCCTGGACGGAGCTTCATTATGGCTTTCTTGGCCGCGCCCCAGACCATGTCGCCTCCTGCATTTCCGGCATGTTCATGGGGATCGAGGTCTTCGAGGCCTATGACAAGACGCGAGCCGCGGCCCTCGCCGATTATTACCGCTACGCCCGGGACAACGAACTGTATCTCACCTACGTCATCATCAATCCACAGGCCGACCGCTCGAAGTCCGCGGGTGAGCAGCAAGACCGCTTCCTCACCGCCGGCGTCGTCGACCAGGACGCAGCAGGCCTGACAATCCGCGGCGCCAAGATGCTGGCGACCGGCGGCATCATGGCAAACGAGGTGTTCGTCACCTGCATCCAGCCGCTGCGTGAGGGCGACGAGCCCTATGCTGTGTCCTTCGCCGTGCCGATGAATGCCGGCGGGCTAAAGATCCTGTCGCGCAAATCCTACGAGGAGAGCGCCGCCAGTGTCTTCGATAATCCACTGGCCAGCCGCTTCGACGAGAACGATGCCGTGCTCTACTTCGACAATGTGAAAGTTCCCTGGGAGCGCGTCTTCATCAACGGGGACATCGCCATGTGCCAACGGCAGTTCCATGCCACGCCGGCGCATGTCTTCCAGAACTACCAGGCGCAGATCCGCCTGATGGTGAAGATGCGCTTCCTTGTCGGCATCGCCCGGCGCATCGCCGAGACCAACGGCGTCATTAACTTTCCGCAGGTGCGCGAGATGCTGGGAGTGCTTGCAGCGCAGAACACCATGGTCGACGCGTTGGTACACGCCATGGAGGTGAAGGGCCGCATGTTTGGCACGTATTTCGTGCCCGACGCGCATACGCTCTATTCGGCTCAGGTGCTGACGCAGCAACTCTATGCCGGGGTAATCCTCGCCTTGCGTGACCTGGCGGGCGGCGGGCTGATCATGCTGCCGTCTTCAGTCCAGGATTTCGCCGATCCGGAGCTGTGCAGTCTGATCGAAAAGACACAGCAATCGCCGGTCAGTTCGTCGAAGGGCCGGGTAAAATTGTTCAAGCTGGCCTGGGATGCGATCGGCTCAGAGTTCGCCTCGCGCCACACGCAATACGAGATGTTCTATGCCGGCGCCACCTTCGTGACCAAGGGGCACAGCTTCCGCACCTTCGACTGGGACCGCTGTACCCAGCTCGTCGACCACATGCTCGACAGCTATTCGCTGGAAGATGAAGTCGACCGCGCCGCTCTGGTTGCCGCGTGAGGTTTGCCATGCCGATCCGCAAGGAGCACAAGGAATTTCACACGATCGACATGACCGGGGAGGGCTGGCATTCGCCGCCTGGTTACCCGCCCGACATCGAGCAGAAGATCCTTGCCGGCCGGCTTGACGACGCGGGCAAGACCGGGCACCGCACGCGGCTGTTGAGGTTTGCGCCGGGCGCCTATACGACGGTGCCGTTCGTGCATGAATACTGGGAAGAGATCTATCTCGTATCGGGAGATCTCATCGTCGGCGGATCATCAGCCAACGAGCCGTCGCTGAGTTTTGCCCCGAACACCTACGCTTGCCGGCCGCCTGGCGTCTATCACGGTCCGTTCCGGTCGCTTACCGGGTGCCTGTTGCTCGAGCTTCACTACTACGAGACTTAACTTTGCTCGAACGATGTCCGCGCCCAAGCATGCGCCGCCGAGCCGTACAATGTCTGGTAATAGCGGGTGCCTGACGTTCCTAATGTCTGTTGCGGGTCACCGACCGTAAAGGGATGGCTGCGGGTCAGCCCCGCCTGGATCAACGTGAGGTTCTGGGGGCCGAGGGAAAAGATAAGCCCGAGGCCGAACACGAGGCCGGATTCCGCTGCCGGCGACAACAGGGCGTCGGCTGTCATGTGACGCCACCTGGTTTTTTCGGTCCCGCACCCTTCTGCATCTGCCGCCTCCCACGCGACGTAGGATGGGAGGCAGGCGCATATGGATCGCTTACGGCAAAGCCGGCATTCCCGCTCCCAGGTTCACGGTTCGAGGACCGGACCTGGATTGACAGCTAGACTGCGGCACACGGATCGATTGTTCAAACAGCTCGTGCTGCACGCACCCAATCGAGTCTTGCGGCGGGAACAAGGCCGTAATTATAAAAATTGATACCATCGACGTCCGGCGCCAGCGCCGGTTTCACCTTGGCGGCGAGGATTTCAGGGCCCGCCATTTCCGGATAGAAGAGCCGATAGCCGGCGCCGAGGAATTTCTCTGCTCCGAGCGCGGTACGGCCGGCCGCCATCAGGCCTGCGACATCGCCGGCCTGCATGTCGTAGGCACACAGGATCGCCCCGTCACAGACCTTGCCGAGCGCTGCCAGATCGCAGCCGCCGAGCCAGCCGTCTTTGAGGTCGATGATGAGGACACGTGTCTCCGGATCGGCAACCTCACGCAGCTCGGCGACAAGACTGGTCACCGGCTCGAACCGCCACAACAGATAGGCATGGAGTTGCGGCCAGGGCAGAAAGGTGTCGAGGCCAGTTGCGGGAAATTCTGGAAAGCGCCGTTCAGGAACCGCGCGCTCGCACGCCTCGGCAATCCACTGCTTGACGAGCTCACGCGCCGCCTCGCCTTCGATGCCGGCACCGGCCGCACGCGCGAGGCAGGACGGACAGAAGCACAGCGACAGAAGGAAATCGTCTTCCGGCGTCAGCCCGACACCGTCCTTCTCGTGATGGTATGCATGGGCAAAGCCCATGAAGGACGGGCTTTCAAGTTCGATTCTGTCCGGCTTGTAAGTATGCGTGATATCCGCGGCCAGCGCGCGGACATAGGCGCGAGCATCCGGATGCGATGGGCAGAGATTGTAATAATTGGGGTCGCCAAAGGCGTTGCGGGTGACGGCCTGCGGATAAAGCATGCCGAGGCGGGTATTGTGCAGGCAGACCGTCCAGCACGACACCTGGAGGCCGCCTGCCTCGCGCCGTTGGACAAGTTCGGCCAGAACGTCGCCACCTTCCGTGATCACGTCCGCCACCTTGGGCTGGATCACGAGATCGGCCCATCGCGCGGTGGTTGGTTTGAAGTAGATCGTGCCGTCCTCCGGGAAATAGGCTTTGCGGCGCGGGCTGCGCGGCTGCAGGAACCGGCCGGCATGATAGGAGGTCGCCAAGCTGATCATGTTGAGCCCGGCACGCTCGAACAGATCGCGTTCGACCATCTCCAAGCCCAAATCCTGGACATCCCAGGGATAGGTCCACATCGAAAGCTGCATGAAATATCCTCAGTTTTCTGCAATGGCGACGTGAAGACGCCGATTGGGCTCCCGTCAGCCTTCCACCGGTTCGGCGACTTGCAAGAGGCAGTCTCCCGCCTCGCACATCGTGTGCAGCCGGCGCGAAAGTACGATACCGCTTTCGGCGAAATGCAGGGCTTCCTCGGCAAGATCGAGCCGTTCGAGGTCGTGATACCAGCCGGCCAATTGTCCGGCGGTCACGCCGTCGCCGAGCCTGACGGCGGGTTCGAACCAGCCGCGGCGGGTGGCGTACAGGCCCTGACTGTGCCGGGAAAGCGAGAGCAGTCGCGTCGGCGCCGAAGGCTTTGACTCAGGCGCAAGGACCGGCGCTTCGACCACGCCCAGGGTAATCATCAGACTGTCGATCGCGCGAGCGGTAATCGCCATCGTGTCGACTGTGGCGGTGCCGCCGCCGCCGAACTCGCCGCTGACGCCAATGGCACCGGCCCGGCGGGCTGCGCCCATGGAGGTCGGCGAGGCCCGGCCATTGTCGGCCACGAACCCATACGGCATGCCGAGCGCCCGCATCAGCTCAACCCCGCGCCCCTGCCGGTCGGGATCGGTATTGCGCTCGACAAGCGCCGTGGGAAGATGCTCCATCGAGGTGCCGCCCGAATGAATATCGAAGATGACGTCGTGGCGGGGAAACAGTTCCGTCTCCAGGAAATTGGCAAGCCGGCTTGTCGGGGTGCCCAACGGGTCGCCGGGAAAGGCGCGGTTGAGATTGCCGCCGTCAAGCGGCGAACAGCGTTTGGCGGCCATGACCGCCGGTGCGTTCGCCATCGGCAGAATGGTGACACGGCCCTTGATCCGCTTGGGATCGAGCCGGCGGATCAGCTTTGCCAGCGACAGCTCGCCCTCATATTCGTCGCCGTGATTGCCGGCCATCAGAAGCAGTGATGGACCTTCGCCGTTGCGAATGAGGCAGATCGGGACCTTGACCTGGAAATAAGGCGAACGGTCTATCGAGAACGGAATGCCGAGATAACCTGATGTCTTGCCGTCCCGGTCGAAGTCGAGCGTATGGGTGAGGCCGGTGTGCATGGCGACAACTCAGACGGCGGCAACCGCGGTGACCTCGATACGGAGATCGGGGTCGGCGAGACGCGCCTCGACGCAAGCCCGCGCCGGCAGGCGTTGAGGATCCACCCAGGCATCGTAGATGCTGTTCATGGCGTCGAAGTCGCCGATCTGCGGCAGGAAGATGTTGACCGCCACAAGCTTCGACTTGCTGCTGCCGGCCTCGACTAAGAGCGCCTCGATCTTTGAGAGCACATCGCTGGTCTGGCCTTCGATACCGGCCTTGCGATTGTCAGCCACTTGGCCTGCGATGTGGACGAGGCCACCATAGACGACCGCCTGCGACATGCGGGAGCCGGACTGGAAATACTTGATCATATTGGATCCTTTCGAGGTTCTCTTGGGGCCGCCGCAAGATCCGGTCAGCCGAAATAGGTGGGAAAGGCGTGGCGGACATGGCCGGCCGCGTCGACGCCGAAGATCACGCGATAGCGATCGAGGCAGGTGCAGGGATGGGAGATGCCGAATTCAATGATGTCGCCAACGGCAATGTCGTCGCTGGGTGCAATCGACAGGAAGGCGTGCTGGTCGTTGAGCTTGAAGACCTCGGCGTGCGGTACCGGCAGCGGCTTGCCGGTCCGGAAGACGGCGAGCACCATCGGAAACCCCTGATCGAACGACACGTCGCGCATGCCCATGCCGCATATCGCGAGGCCGGGCTCCGGCCGCGACAGCACTTCGGCCCATAGGCGCAAAGCCGGACGAAACGAGTTTCGTGCGGAAACACCAACGCCGCCGACTGCAAAGCCCTTGCGAGCATCGAGTGCGCTAAGCGAGCGATCATAGATGCCATGGTCGTGGAAGAAGATGGCGCCGCTGCGCAACACCAGCGTCGCATTGCCGTCCCTGGAAACGGCGGGCGAAAGCGCGGCGACCACTTTGTCGAAGAACACCGAGCCGCCGGCCGTGACGACCAGCGGCGCAGCGCCGCCGACGCGGGCGTGAAGCCGCAGCAACATGTCGGCGGTCATTGCCAACAAGTCAGAGATCACCTCCTCGGCGCGCCCGGAGTCGGGTTGCGCCGCGGCACCTTCGTAGGTTGCGACACCGGCAATCAGCAGCCGTCCGCCGGCTGCATCAACTGCATCGGCGATCGCCTCAGCTTCGCCAGTAGTCCGCGCGCCTGCCCTCCCCGCACCGAGTTCGACGAGCACGCGCAACGGCGGCAGCATCGCATTGGACCGCCATGCTTCCGCGAGCGCATTCACGGCGACGGCAGAGTCGGCGAAGACGAAGAGCTCGACGCTTGGCCAGGCGCCAACCAGCGCGGCGAGCCGGTTCGCACCGCCTGATCCACCAACCTCGTTGGCGATGATCAGCCGTGTGAGGCCGGCCCTGAGCATCACCGCGGCTTGTCTGATATCCGCGACGGTCGTGCCCCATGCTCCGGCCTCTATCAACGATCGAGCAAGGTCCGGCGCCATCGGGGTCTTGGCATGCGGCGCGATCATGGCACCATGTTCACCTGCATAGCGCAGAAACAGGTCACGATTGGCGATGAAGGCGTCCTCGTCGAGGGTCAGCACCGGCAGCGACATGCGCCCATCAGCCGGATGCCAGCGCTCAGATGCGACAAGGCTGCTGTCCAGCCCGAAGGTGCCGGGCGGCACGCCGCGGATGCAATCATCGAGCAGGAACTTTTCACGGGTCGCGAGCGACAGTACGGGTGAGTTTTCGGTCATCCGATGCTAGTCCTTTCGCCTTCGCAGGATGAAGTCCGGATCGATTTCCGATGCCGGCCACAGCATGAGAGAGATGCGTGCCAAAGCTTTACTCCGGACCGATCATCGATGCCCACCATCATCTTTGGGATCTCGGCCTCGGCCGGCACCCCTGGCTCGCTACAACGGCTGGCGAACGCGGCGGCCTGGGCGCGGTTGGCCCCTTGCGGCGAAACTACCTTCCAGAGGATTATTTGCGCGACGCCAGCCGGCACAATGTCGTCGCCACCATCCATGTCGAAGCCGGTTGGGCCGGGGATGACTGCGTCGGCGAAACGCGGTGGCTTGAAACGCTCGACAAGTCGCGTGGCGTGGCCGCCCGCTACGTCGTTCACGTCCCGCTGGCGAACCGCCATGCGCCGGCACTGGTCGAGGCGCAGGCGGCATTCGACCGTGTCGTGGGCGTCCGCGACATACTGAGCTGGGATCCTGACCCTGCCCGCCGTTTCGCTGCCCGTGACGGCATCATGGACGATCCGGGCTGGCGGACCGGCCTGTCCCTGCTTGCCGGCCATCGGCTGGTTTTCGATCTGATGGTGTTTCCGCGCCAGCTCGCCGGTTCGGCGCGCCTTGCAGCGGCCTATCCGGACCAGTTCTTTGTCCTCAACCACTGCGGCAGCCCGATCGATCGCGATTCCGACGGAATGCGGGCGTGGCGCGAAGGAGTTCGGCGTTTGTCCCAGTGTGACAACGTCGCCATCAAGATATCGGATCTGGTCGCCTACGATCATGACTGGACGCTCGACAGCCTGAAGCCGGTTGTCATGCATTGCATAGACTGTTTCGGCACGCGGCGCGCGATGTTCGGCAGTGACTTCCCGGTGGCCGGTCTGCACGCGTCGTTCGATGCGGTATATGACAGCTTCAAGGCCATTGCCTGCGAGCTTTCCGCAGACGAGCAGACGGCGCTGTTCTTCGGCAATGCAAGGCGCATCTACCGGCTGGACGGTATGTCATCGGCGGGCCTGCTCCCTGCCTGAGAGAAGCAGCAGCCCAAGGATCAGTGAACCGAACAGAATGCTGCGCCAGCCGGGCGATGCGTTGACGACGGTGATCAGAGCCGTGATTGTGACCAGCAGGATGGCGCCGGGGATGGTGCCGGCATAGGTGCCGAGCCCGCCAAGGATCGAGGTGCCGCCGAGAACCACGGCGGCAATCGAGGCGAGGAGATAGGGATCGCCGATCCCGACATAGCCCTGTCCGTTCATGCCGAGCACCAGCACGCCCGCGAGCCCTGAAGTGAAGCCGCTGATGCCGTAGACCGCCAGGGTGGTCGAGGCGACGGGAACGCCGGAGAGTGCCGCGGCGAGTGGGTTGGCGCCCATGGCGAAGAGCCGAGCGCCGAAGGATGTGGCATGCATTGCGGCCAGAACGATCACGGAGACGGCCACCCACAAGAGCACGCCTGCGGGAATACCGGCCGGCCGCGCATTGCCGAGCCAGCGGACCAGCGGGTTTTCGGCGGTCACGGCGCTGCCGCCGGCGATGATGATCAGCAGACCCTGCAGGAATGTCGCCATTGCCAGGGTCATGATCATAGGATGAACGCGCAACAGCGCCACGCCCAGCCCGTTCACCAGACCGATTGTCGTCGTCAACGCAAGGACGGCAAGGACGGCGGTGAGCCCGGTCGGATCCGCCTGCCACGACAGCAGCGGCAGGCTGACGGCGCTCACTGTGACGATCGCCGCGACGGAAAGGTCGATGCCGCCGGCGATGACTACAAAGGTCTGGCCCGCCGCAACCAGGCCGATGACCGCGGCCAGTTCGACCAGATAGCGCAAATGGCCATAGGCGCCGAAGCCACGCGAAGCGAAGCTCGCCGCGATCCAAACCCCTGCTACGATGGCGACCGTGAGGAAGGGCCGGCTGCGCAGGATTGTCAGGGCGCGTCTGCCGCCAACGGTCTCTTTCCATGCTGTCATTGCTGCACCTTGCGGAATTGCGGGATGGCGACCGCCCCGATGATGATGAGGCCCTGGGCGACATACTGGGCGACCGGCGTGAAGCCGAGGAAGAACATGACACTGATCATCAGGCTGAGCAGCAGGCTGCCGGCAAGAGCGCCGCGCATCGTGCCT
>NZ_RZSW01000181.1:0-10842 GCF_003997375.1 Mesorhizobium sp. M5C.F.Ca.IN.020.29.1.1
GTCTTCGACTTGGCCGGCGCGGTCTTGGCCGGCGCGGATGTCGCCATCAATGCCGACGGCGCCGGGATTGCTGCCTTTGTCGCACCGGTCTTGGTGCCTTGTGCCTCGCCCAACTGGCGCTCCAGGTCGGCGCGGGCGCCGCGGCATACTTCCAGCTCGCCGGTCAGGCGGTCGGCGTCGGCGCGCAGCCTGTCGCGCTCGCTGCGCGTGCGGTCCATGTCACCGCGCAGGCTGTCGAGCTCGCCACGCAGGCGTCCCCAGATGAACCAGCCAACCAACACACCTACCAGGAACGCCAGGAGCATGTAGAAAAAAGTGCCCATTGTCTTTCTCTCCAGTCCGATCCATCTGCCGTGGCCTGGAGTGGTGACCTTGGCACAAGGACCATTCAATGGTGGCTCCGCTGTTCGCGGAACAGCCGGCTTAGATCGAGCTGTCGGCGACCGGCTTTTCCTGCCATGGCCAACGGCCGCTGTCGCATTTGCCGAAGCCGTGACCGGACCGAAGATTTTTTTCCTGGCCTGAGCCCCGCGCCCGACTGAGCTTGAGGCGGGACGCTATCATACAGCTTCCGGAAAGCTAACGGAAAAATTCCACGGAGAGTTATTTAAGAACAGATATTTAGGGGCAAGAATAGAATGGTCTCAATATGCATTGCGGCTAAACTGTTCTGTCAGCCCCGGATGTTCAGCGCTGTGCGTCAATTGTCCAAAGCTTCGAGCTCGTCGATCAGCCCGCCGATCACGCCAAGTCCGATCTGCCAAAAGGAAGGGTCTGTGGCGTCAAGGCCGAAGGGTGCCAGGAGCTCGGAATGATGCTTGGTGCCGCCGGCGCGCAGCATGGCAAAATATTTCTCCTGAAAGCCACGCTCGGCATTCTGATAGACCGCATAGAGCGAATTCACCAGGCAGTCGCCGAAAGCATAGGCGTAGACGTAGAAGGGCGAATGGATGAAGTGTGGAATATAGGTCCAGAAGACCTCGTAACCGTCGCGAAGCTTGATCGCCGGCCCGAGGCTTTCCGCCTGCACTTCCAGCCAGAACTGGCCGAGCCTGTCGGATGTCAGTTCGCCGTTCTTGCGCTCGGCATGCACCTTGCGTTCGAATTCGTAGAAAGCGATCTGGCGCACGACCGTGTTGATCATGTCCTCGACCTTCTGGGCGAGCATGGCCTTGCGCTCGCGTTTGTCCGTGGTCTGGTCCAGCAGCGAACGGAAGGTCAGCATCTCGCCGAAGACGGATGCGGTCTCGGCCAGCGTCAGCGGCGTCGAGGCCATCAGCGCGCCCTGGCCTGCAGCCAGCACCTGATGCACGCCGTGACCAAGCTCATGCGCCAGCGTCATCACGTCGCGCGGCTTGCCCATGTAGTTGAGCAGAACATAGGGATGCGCCGACGGCACGGTCGGATGCGCGAAGGCGCCCGGCGACTTGCCAGGCCTTACCGGCGCGTCGATCCAGTTGCGGTCGAAGAAAACCCGGGCGATCTCCGCCATGTCAGGTGAAAAGCGCTGATAGGCGGAAAGCACCGTGTTCTTGGCCTCGTCCCAGCCGATGATCGCTTGCGGGGTCTCCGGCAACGGCGCGTTGCGGTCCCAGTGATTCATCACTTCCATGCCGAGCCAGCGCGCCTTCATCTGGTAGTAGCGGTGCGACAGACGCGGATAGGCGTCGCGAACGGCTGAGGCCAGCGCATCCACCACGTTGCGCTCGACGCGGTTGGCGAGATGGCGAGAATCGGCGATGTCCTCGAAGCCGCGCCAGCGGTCGGAAATCTCCTTGTCCTTGGCCAGCGTGTTGGTGACCAGCGTGAACGTTCGCAGATTCTTGCGGAAGGTTGCGGCCAGCGCTTCAGAGGCCCGGCGGCGCACCTCGCCATCGGCGTGCTGGAGGCGGTTCAGCGCCGGCTCCAGGGTAAGCTCCTCGCCATCGATGTCGAAGCGCAGATCGGTCATCGTTTCGTCGAACAAGCGGTTCCAGGCGCCGCGTCCGGTAATCGACTTCTCATGGAAAAGCTGCTCGACGCGATCTTCCAGCTGGTAGGGTTTGTCCATGCGCAGATCGAGCACCCACGGCCGGTAGTGAGCGAATGCGGGATCGGCAGCAAGCGCGGTTTCGATCGCGGCGTCGTCGATGAGATTCAGTTCGAGCGCGAAAAACAGAAGATGCGCGCTGGCGTCGGTCATCTTCTCCTGAATGTCGCCATAGAGCTTGGCGCGCTGCGGATCCGCGGTGTTGCCGGCATAGATCAGTCCGGCATAGGAGACGATCCGGCCGATCAATTCCTCCAGCGCCTCATATTCGGCAAGTGCCTCGCCCAGCCTGCCGCTGTCGGCACGCTCCGCCTCGGCTGCGAGCGTGCCTTTCCAGCGGCTCTCGAAGCTGATGGCATCGGCCGCCGCCCTGGCGATGTCCCGCTTCAGCTCGGGGGCGTCCATCCCCGAATAGAGATCTGCGAGATCCCATTCCGGCAGGTCGCCAAGCTCTGCCGCGCCCTGACCGGACGCTGCCGCCGCAAGCTGCCGACCAAAAACCATGCGCATTGCCGATACTTTCCAGATTGCAGGACCCAAGCGGCCAGACTCAAAGATTCAAATGGGTATGAGAAAGCCGGTCAAATCCTAAGGAATTCGTTCACCGGGTTTTTTGAAACCTTATTTAGAACCCTGTGCCAAGATGATCCATAGGGCGGATTCCCTTGGGTGGGCATATTGGGCGAGCATCGTTGAACCAGTCATGACAGGTTCCATACTCATAGTCGATGATGATCCCGTGCAGCGCAGGCTGCTCGAGGCGGCCGTGACGAAATTCGGCCACAGCGCGATCATCACGGATGGCGGCGAGGCCGGTCTCGACGCGCTCGACGGGCCCAACGCGCGCGACGTGTCGGTGGTCATCCTCGACCTCGTCATGCCGGGCCTCGACGGCATCGGCGTGCTGAAGGCGATGCGTGAGCGCGGCATCCAAGTTCCGGTCATCGTACAAACCGCCCAGGGTGGCATCGAGACCGTCGTTTCGGCCATGCGTCATGGTGCTTTCGATTTCGTCGTCAAGCCGGCATCTCCCGACAGGCTGCAGGCATCGATCGGCAATGCGCTCAAGGTCGAGGCGGTCGAGGGCGAAGTGAAGCGCACGTCGCGGCGGCGCGGCGGCCATCTGACCTTCAAGGACATGATCACGCACAGCCCGGCGATGGACCGGGTGATCCGTCTCGGCCAGAAGGCGGCCGCGTCCAACATCCCGATCCTTATCGAGGGCGAATCCGGTGTCGGCAAGGAACTGGTGGCGCGCGCCATCCAGGGCAGCGGCGATCGCCGCTCCAAACCCTTCGTTACCGTCAATTGCGGCGCCATCCCCGACAATCTGGTCGAATCGATCCTGTTCGGCCACGAGAAGGGCTCGTTCACTGGCGCCATCGAAAAACACACCGGGAAGTTCGTCGAAGCGCATTCGGGCACGCTATTTCTCGACGAGATCGGCGACCTGCCGCTCGACGTGCAGGTCAAGCTGTTGCGCGCCGTGCAGGACGGTGAGGTCGATCCGGTCGGCGGGCGTTCGACCATCAGGGTCGACATCAGGCTGATCTCGGCGACACACCGCAATCTTCTGCAGCAGGTCAAAGACGGCAAATTCCGCGAGGATCTGTTCTATCGCCTGAACGTCTATCCGATCTTCGTGCCGCCGCTGCGCGATCGTCGCGACGACATCCCTTATCTGGTCGAGCACTTCCTGGAGAAGGTTGCGCCCACCGATCCACGTCACCGCCTGCACGGCATTTCGGCTGCGGCGCTCGCCATGCTGCAGGCCTACGACTGGCCGGGAAACATCCGGCAGCTGGAAAACGCCGTCTTCCGGGCCTCGGTGCTTTGCGAAGGCGATGTGCTGACCGAAGAGGAGTTTCCGCAGATCCGGGCGCAGGTCGAGGGCACCGTCAACCTCGATGCGGCTGGCGCGTTGCACGCGTCGCCTTTGGTCATCGAGCCGCCTGGCGAGGACGTGCCGGCGGATAACGGCATCGCTGCAACCGAGCTCGATCCGCCGGCCAGGCCGCAGCCCCGATTCGGCACGCTGCGGGCACTCGACGAACGCGGCAATGTGCGCGCGCTGGCCGACGTCGAACTCGAAATGATCAAGCTCGCCATCGACCATTACAACGGCCAGATGAGCGAAGTTGCCCGCCGCCTCGGCATCGGCCGCTCCACGCTCTACAGGAAGCTCAAGGAGTACGGCATCGATCCGGAAACAGGCCGTATCGACCGGCTTGCTTCCTGACTAAGCAAGTCCGGACCAGCTTGTCAGCCTGGCACCAGGACAATCGACAGTCATCGACCGGGCGTGACGCGCGTCGGGGTGACGCGCTTGCCGGCAGTGTTCACGCATTGAGGCAGCCGGTAACAGATCGTGTTCAGGCAAAGGCCGAAACATGATCTAAACCAGCAGTTTACCAAGAAACCCCGCGCAATATTTTTGACGGGATATTGCCACGGTGTTACCGCATTTCGGCTTCAATAAGCGATGATTAACCATTAGGATCGATATTCGGATGCGAACACCACCGCATCCGTTGGTCAAATCCGGGGACAAACGGCAGCCTGCAAGGCCTTTTGATTTGAACAAAGTCGAACGACACACAAACGGGCGGCATTATCACATGAGCGTCTGGCCGAGATGGCTGGCAGCAGTGATTCTCGCCTTTGGCTTCCTTACAGCGGCTGCGACCGGCGCCAGCGCCCAGACACGTTCGCTGAAACTCTATAACCTCCACACCAAAGAGAAGGCGGAGATCGTCTTCAAGCGCGGCGGCCGCTACGACCAGGCGGGTCTGAAAAAGATCAACGTCATCCTGCGCGACTGGCGCCGCAACGAGCCGACCAAGATGGATCCGCGCCTGCTGGACCTGGTCTGGGAGGCTTACCGGCAGAGCGGTGCCACCGACTATATCCAGGTCGTTTGCGGTTATCGTTCGTCGTCCACCAACTCGATGCTGCGCAGCCGCAGCAGGGGCGTCGCCAAGAAAAGCCAGCATATGCTCGGCAAGGCCATGGACTTCTACATTCCCGGCGTGCCGCTGAAGAAACTGCGCGACATCGGTCTGCGGATGCAGGGCGGCGGCGTCGGCTATTATCCGAGGTCCGGCTCGCCCTTTGTCCACATGGATGTCGGCAATGTGCGCCACTGGCCGGGCATCAGCCGCCAGGAACTGGCGCGTGTGTTCCCCAATGGCAAGACGCTGCATGTGCCGAGCGACGGCAAGCCGCTGCCCGGCTATTCACAGGCGCTCGCCTCCTACAAGGCGCGCAAGGGCGCCGGCGCTCCCGCCATCGAACTGGCCAGCGCAGGTGGCGGTTTCAAAAAGTCCGGTGGTCTGCTGGCGGCTTTCTTCGGCGGCGGTGAAGACGAGGCCGATGACAGCGCCGATGTGGCAGCCGCGCCAGCGCCGAAGTCAAAGAGCGTGAAGCTGGCGACCGCGAAGCCGGCGCCGGCCGCCAAGAACAGCAAGCTTCCGGGCATTGCCATCGTGTCGCCTCAGGATGCGAAGCGCGCCGAGATTCCGCAAATCGCCGATGCGCGTGCTCCGGAACCGGAGGAGGACACGCCGGAAACGATCATCGCGGCGCTGCCGGCGCGCAGTGTGCCGCTGCCTGATTTCGCCCCGCGTCCGAAGACCGATGTCGGCGCTCAGCCGCCCGAAAACGTTCCGTTCGGCGTGGCGGATGCCACTGCCACCACTGAACAGGCGGTGGCGACCGCGCAAGCGCCGGCAAGCGCTCCCTTCGGCATGGCCGAGCCGTCCGCTGTCGCCGATGCGGCGCAGGTTGCCGCCAACAACATTCCGTTGCCGACCTGGCGTCCCGATCACTCGCTGCCGGCCGACCTTGCAGCGGCCGACCTTGCGCCGCAGGACAAGGATGTGCTTCTGGCGCTGGCGGATACGGCCGGGAACGGCAAGACCGCTACCGATGCGTTCCCGGTGCTGCCGTCGGCTCGGCCCGATCTGGCGCAGCCTGACTTGGCCCAGCCTGATTTGACCCGGCCCGACTTGAAGCGGCCCGATTTGGCCCAGACGGACCAGGTTCAATCCGATGCGGTCAAGGCCGTCCTCGAGCGGGTCAGCGCAACCGACGAATACCAGGTCGCTTCGCTCTCCCAGCCGAGCTCGATTCTTAGCGATGCGGCGAACGGCAATGCCGCATCGCCGCGCGAGGCTGTCTTTACCCGTCCGGCCGGCTCGGATCCGGCCGCGGCGATCGGTGCGGGTGTGAAGACCACCCGCAAGGCAGCCAGGGCAACCGCCCGTGACCTGAAGCCTGGTCCCAAATCCGTGGTGGTCGCGGCCGAGCCGAAGGCCGCGCGCTGGGCATTGAACAGCGGCGAGAATGTCGCCACCGTCTCCAGCGCGACGACGGCGCCGCGCTATGCCTACAATATCGTGCACACGCCGCCGACCGAGGTCTACACCGCGGGCTTCCAGCCGAACGATCAGCTGGCCGACGCCAACCGGTTCACCGGCAATGCCGTCAAGTTCATGTCGGTAGCCCGCTTCCAGGCCAAGTAGCGGATCGACCAAGCAAAACAAAGCCGCGTCGGACAAACCCGCGCGGCTTTTTGCTGTTCGCAAACAAACGCCGGATGCAGCCAGTCCGCTTGGGGATAAGAGTTTCTCTACCGCCCGAGCTTGCTCGCCGCGCGCGCCAACGCCTCGATTTCGTCCCATCTGCCGGCCGTGACCAAATCGTCCGGCGCCACCCAGGAGCCGCCGACGCAGATGACGTTGGGCAAGCTCAGATAGTCGGCGGCGTTCTTGCCGGTGATGCCGCCGGTCGGGCAGAATTGCACATCGGCCAGCGGCGAGGCGAATGCCTTGAGCGACGCGATGCCGCCCGACTGTTCCGCCGGGAAGAATTTCAGGAAACGCAAGCCTGCCTCGCGGGCGGCCATGATCTCACCCGGCGTGATGGCACCGGGCAGCAACGGAACGTCGCTGTCCTTTGCCGCCGCCAGAAGCTCGCGGGTGATGCCGGGGCTGACGATGAACTTGGAGCCGACTGCTGCCGCCTCGCCGAACTGGCGGGCGTCCAGAATGGTGCCGGCGCCGACGAGGGCGTCCTCGACTTCGCTTGCCACAAGCCGGATCGCCTCCAGCGCGTCAGCTGTCCGCAGCGTGATCTCGATCGCTGGCAGGCCGCCGCGCGCCAGGGCACGCGCCAGCGGCACGGCATCGGCGACGTTGGCGATCTTCAGCACCGGGATTACCGGTTGGCCGTTGAGGAGCGACAGGAGCTTTTCGGTCTTGCTGGGCATTGTCGTCTCTCCGGTATTGATCCGTTCAACCGGTTAGCAGAAGGCCGTTTTTCTGTCCACGAAACGAAGCGTGTCGCGATGTCACGCACTGCCGGCAATGCCGTCAGCACCGGCCGTCAAAGCCACCAGGGAGAGGCTGATCCACGCGTCAGCCTTGAATCGGCTTTCATGAGCGTTTAGTGGCTTCGGCGATGACACTGCCCAATCAACCTTTCCGCGTTGCCGCGCTCTACAGGTTTGCCCCGCTCGACGGCTTCGAGGCGTTGCGCGCACCACTCGCCGCCTTTTGCTACGGACGCAATATCAAGGGCACGCTGCTTCTGGCGCATGAGGGCATCAACGGCACGGTCGCCGGCAGCGAAGCTGACATCGCCGCGCTCATCGATCATCTCCAATCCATCGAAGGTCTTGCCGGTCTCGAGGTCAAGTACAGCAGCGCCGCGCAGACGCCGTTCCACCGCATGAAGGTGCGGCTGAAGCGCGAGATCGTCACCATGGGCGTTAGGGATATCGATCCGGCGGCAAGCACCGGCACCTATGTGGCACCGGCCGATTGGAACGCATTGATCTCGGATGCGGGCACGATCGTCATCGACACGCGCAATGCCTACGAGGTATCGATCGGCACCTTCAAGGGCGCGGTCGATCCCGCCACGACGAGCTTTCGCGAATTCCCGGCCTGGGTCGAGCAGCACCGGGCCGAGCTCGTCGGCCGGAGGGTGGCCATGTTCTGCACCGGCGGCATACGCTGCGAGAAGGCAACGGCCTATGTGAAGTCGCTCGGCTTCGAGGATGTGTTCCATCTCAAGGGCGGTATCCTGAAATATCTCGAAGAGGTGCCCGCCGAACAGAGCCTCTGGCAGGGCGAGTGCTTCGTCTTCGACGAGCGCGTCTCGGTGTCGCACGGGCTGGTCGAGGGTGAGGCGGAACTGTGTCGCGCCTGCCGGCATCCGCTGATCTGGCAGGACCTGTTATCGCCGAAATACGCCGCCGGCATCTCATGCCCGCATTGCTTCGATGCCCGTTCCGACGAGGATCGCGCGCGCTACGCCGAGCGTCAGCGCCAGGTCGAGCTTGCAGAAGCGCAAGACAGGGCTCCGCACATCGGACGTTAGAGCGACGTGCGTCCGCTGGACGCACAAATTACGCTGCAACACATTGCCTTTCGGGCCGATGCGTTAGGACGGCAGATCCTGACATCATCTCGTTTCCGCCATCATTGGCAAAGCGCTCATCGGTCATTGTAATGTCAATATGCGGGGCCTACCTCTTCAACGTCCGAAAACCCGCCCGTCCACGTTCGGCTGGGCCAATTCTGGAGGCATTGATGTTCGATCCCAAGAAGCTCCTCGACGATCTGCTCGGCTCGCAAATTCCCGGAACGGGGTCGACCGTCCGCGACAAAGGGGGTCAGGCGGTGCAGATGGCCAAGGACAATCCGCTGGCGGCCGGCGCACTGGCCGCGGTGCTGCTCGGAACCGGCGCTGGCCGTCAGGTCACCGGCACTGCGGTGAAGCTCGGCGGCCTGGCCATGATCGGCGGTCTCGCCTACAAGGCCTACCAGAACTACAAGAACGGCAAGGCGCCTGCGGAAACGGCCGCAGCCGGCTCGCCGGAATTGTTGCCGCCGCCCGCCGACACCAGCTTCCATCCCTCGCAAGCGCCGCAAGGCGAGGACGAATTCACGCTGACGCTGGTGCGGGCGATGATTTCGGCGGCGAAGGCCGACGGCCATATCGACGACGACGAACGGCAAAAGATCGCCGGCAAGCTCAGCCTCTCGGGCATCGGCTCCGACGCGGAGAAGTTCCTGATGTCGGAGCTGGAAACGCCGCTCGACCTGGATACGCTGGTCGCCGGCGCCCAAACCGACGCGCAGAAGCTCGAACTCTACACCGCCTCGCGCCTCACCATCGATCCGGATACGCGTTCCGAACGCGGCTATCTCGATCTGCTCGCCGGCCGCCTCGGGCTGCCGGACGCACTGGTCGACCATGTCGAGGCGACGGTGTCAGCGGCAAAGGCACCGGCGGCAAAGGTGCCGGAGTCAGGGGTGCCGGAGTCAGGGGCGCCGGAGTCGGACAAGGCAGCCGCCAGCTCGCGCTGGTAGGCTTCAGGGCCGCGGAAGGCGGCAATCCGGGCGCCGCTCTCGCGTTAATGTCTCGTTTACCTAGGAAGCGCATAACTTTAGGTAGTCGGATCGGCTTTCCTCCTCCCAAGTCCGGTTCAGATCAGGGCGGCCGCCAATGGCCGCCCTTTTGTTGAAGCCGGCTGGCGCATAACCCGAAATCGGAATCGATTTTTGGAAGCGATCATGCACAAAATCAAATTGCTCGAAATCAAGCTGCTATAGCGTCCTTGCGGACACGCGGCGCTGTAGGAGGACAGTTATGACAAACTACAAAACGGCCATCGTCACCGGCGCCGGCACGGGCATCGGCAAAGCCGTCGCTACGGCGCTGCTCAGGTCCGGCTGGAACACGGTGTTCTGCGGACGCCGCAAGCCGGTGCTGAACAAAGCGATCGACGACGCCGGATCGACACAAGCCAAGGCGCTGGCGGTCGCCTGCGACATCAGCAAGGCCGATCAGGTCGACGAGATGTTCGAGACCGTGGCGGCGGCTTTCGGTCGTGTCGACCTGCTCTTCAACAATGCCGGCACAAGCTACAAGTCGACATTGATCGACGAGATCCCCGTCGAGGTGTGGAACGAAGTCGTCGGGGTCAATCTCACCGGCTCGTTCCTGTGCGCCCGCGCCGCCTTCGGCGCCATGCGCAGGCAGCAGCCGATGGGCGGCCGCATCATCAACAACGGCTCGGTGTCGGCTTACGCACCGCGGCCGGGCTCAGTGCCCTATACCGCGACCAAGCACGCCATTACCGGGCTGACCAAGACGCTGGCGCTGGACGGCCGGCCTTATGACATCGCCTGCGGCCAGATCGACATCGGCAACGCCTTGACCGACATGGCGCAGGCGATGACGGTCGGGGTGCCGCAAGCCAATGGCTCCATCGCCGCCGAAGCGGTGATGGATGCACAGCAGGTCGCCAATGCCGTCGTCCATATGGCCAGCCTGCCGCTCGACGCCAATGTGCTGTTCATGACCGTGATGGCGACGAAGATGCCGTATGTCGGGCGAGGGTAGTCGCTCGAAGACTCGACGGGCGGTCTAAGACTGCGTAGCCGAAAGCGGCACGCCGGGAAGATACAGCGAAATGGGGCGGATTTCGTAGACGGCGGTTGGATTGACGCGGCGTAGGTCGCGCGCAATCGCGATCGCTGCATCACGCGTGGCGCAATCGACGACGTATAGTCCCAACAATTGCTCCTTGGTCTCGGCGAAAGGCCCGTCAATGACCATTCCGGCGCCCGGCCCGCGCAAGGTACACGCGTCTTGTGTCGCCCCGAGCCGCGCTGCCGGGCCAAGGGAGCCTTCGCGGTATAGCCGTTCGTTGATCTGGAGCAGGTCGGTCATCAGCGCCGCATCCTCCTCCGGCGTCAGCGCCGCGACCACTTCTTCCACGTGATAGGCGAGGATGGCAT
>NZ_RZSW01000182.1:0-10837 GCF_003997375.1 Mesorhizobium sp. M5C.F.Ca.IN.020.29.1.1
GGGCGTGCCTGTCGAGTTCATGAAGCCTAGGGAAGGCATGCTGACCTGGGCGTGCGGCTTCGTCATGCTCAAGGACGCCAAGAATGTCGACCTCGCCTATGACTTCATCAACAGCCGGCTGGAGACGGATTCGGGAAAATACTTGATCCAGGCCTATGGTTACGGCAGCTCCAACAGCTCGGCCTTCGCCGCGGTGCCGAAGGAGGAGCTGGAAAAGCTGCAGCTGCCGTCCGATCCGGAAGTGATGCTGAAGACCACCGTCTTCACCGGGCCGATGAAGCAGAATGACGAACTCGCCAAGATGTTCGAGAAGGTCAAGGCAGGCGGCTGAGTTCGCTCTTCCTTCTCCCCTTGTGGGAGAAGGTGGATCGGCGCGTAGCGTCGAGACGGTAGAGGGGTGCTCGACGGAATGCGGGGTTTGCCAAGCTGGAACACCCCTCATCCGACCGAGCTTCGCTCGGCCACCTTCTCCCACAACGAGGAGAAGGGAAAGCGTTGGCAAACGAGGAAGTATGCATGGACATGCTGAACGAAGCGGCTGAAAAGCCGAAAGACGACGCCGACGTGCGGGTCGGCCGGCGCGTGCGGGCGCTTAGGCTGGAACGCAATCTTTCGCTGGCCGAGCTTGCCGCCAAGGCCGGCGTTTCGATCGGGGCGCTCAGCCAGATCGAGCGTGGCCTGTCCTCGCTTCGCGTCAAAGTGATCTGGCCGCTTGCCGCCGCTCTCGATATCGAGCCGTCGGCGCTGATCGCCGACGGCAACGGTGCCGGCAACGATCTCTATTGCGTGCGGGCCAATAGCCGTCGGCAGATCCCGGTGAAATCTGAAGGCATCGCCAAGGCGCTGCTGTCGCCGCCGGCCGCCACGCTCACCGGCATGCTGGTGACGGTGGACGCCGGTGGTGGCACCGTCGAAGCCTACGCCCATCCCGGCCACGAATTCGGTTTCGTCCTGTCGGGCGAAGTCGAACTCGTGGTCGATTCAACCACCTATGGGCTGAAGACCGGCGACAGCTTCGCCTTCAAGAGCACCTTATTGCATGCCTTCCGCAATCCGGGCGCCGAGCGCTGCCAGATTCTCTGGGTCAACACGACCAAGCCGTCCGAGGTTCGCGATGGCGCCTGAACCTCTCGTCCGGCTGGATGCGGTCTCGAAGATTTTCCCCGGCGGCATCGTCGGTCTCGACGCCGTCGATCTCGACATTGCCCGCGGCGAGTTCCTGACCTTGCTCGGGCCCTCCGGCTGCGGCAAAACCACCAGCCTGCGGGTGATCGCCGGTTTCGAAAGCCCATCGAGCGGACGGGTGTTGCTCGAAGGCCGTGACATCACTTCGCTGCGGCCGTTCGACCGGCCGGTCAACACCGTGTTTCAGGACTATGCGCTGTTTCCGCACATGGACGTTGCCGAAAATGTCGGCTTTGGCCTGTCGCTGCGCAAGCTTTCTGGGGCTGAACAGGCAAAGCGCGTCGGCGAAGCGCTCGACATGGTCGGCCTTGCCGAGAAGCTCGGTGCCCGCGTGTTCGAATTGTCGGGCGGCCAGCGCCAGCGCGTCGCGCTCGCCCGTGCGATTGTCTGCGAACCGCGTGTGCTGTTGCTCGACGAGCCGCTGTCGGCGCTCGACGCGCATCTGCGCGAACAGATGCAGGTCGAATTGAAGCGGCTGCAGTCGCGGCTCGGCACCACTTTCGTCATGGTCACCCACGACCAGACCGAGGCGCTGTCGATCTCCGACCGCATCGTCGTCATGAACAAGGGCCGCATCGAGCAGATCGCACCGCCGGCCACGCTCTACGACAGGCCCGCCACAAAATTCGTCGCCAGTTTTATCGGCACGATGAATCTTCTGCAGTCGCGCTTTGTCGGCCGTGACGGCGATCGATTGCGCTTCAGCGCCGGCGCCCTACCGCTCGAAGCCACGTCGGAAACCGGCGAAGCGCCCGGAGAAGGCGCGGTGCGAACCATCGGTGTGCGTCCGGAGGATCTTTTAGCGACGACCGAAGCAGCGACCGGCACCGCGCCGGTGCGGGTGAGCAGCATCGTCTTTCACGGCCGCACCCTGCGCCTGCACGCCGAATTGTCGCAGGGGATACCAGTGGTGATCGATGCGCCACGCCGGGCGGAAGGTTTTCAATTCAGCGTCGGCGATGTGGCGCATATCAGCCTGCGCCGCGGCGCTAACTGCCCTATGCTGCCCGGCTGACCTGATCCCCATCCTTCCAAAAAACCGGAGCACCACCCATGAGCGATCACCTGAACTTCTTCATCGACGGAAAATGGGTCGCGCCCCTAGTGCCGGCAACGCTGGACGTGATCGATCCATCCACCGAGGAGGCCTATACGAAAATCTCCGTCGGTGGGAAGGCGGATGTGGATCGCGCTGTGGCAGCGGCGAAGGCGGCCTTTCCGGCCTTCTCGCAGACCAGCAAGGCCGAGCGCCTGAAGCTGCTGAAGCGCATCCTGGAAGTCTACAACGAGCGCTACGAGGACATCGCGCAGGCTGTCAGCCAGGAGATGGGCGCGCCGATCACCTGGGCGCGCGAGGCGCAGGCCTGGGCGGGCAGGGCGCATATGGAGTCCACCATCAAGGCGCTGGAGGATTACGAATTCAGCGAGAAGCGCGGCACCACCATGGTGGTCAAGGAGCCGATCGGCGTCTGCGCGCTGATCACGCCGTGGAATTGGCCGCTCAACCAGATCGTCTGCAAGGTGGCGCCGGCGATCGCCGCCGGCTGCACGGTCGTGCTAAAGCCTTCCGAGATCGCGCCGATCAGCGGCGTCATCTTTTCGGAAGTGATGGAAGCGGCCGGCACGCCGAAGGGCGTCTACAACATGGTCAACGGCACCGGTCCGGATGTCGGACAGGTCATGGCCGGCCATCCCGACGTCGACATGGTCTCGTTCACCGGTTCGACCCGGGCCGGCATCATCGTCGCCAAAACAGCGGCCGAGACGGTCAAGCGAGTCGCGCAGGAGCTCGGCGGCAAGTCGGCCAACATCGTGCTGCCCGATGCCGATTTCGAGAAGGCCGTGCGCAAGGGCGTGAACGCCTGTTTCGGCAATAGCGGCCAATCCTGCGATGCTCCGACGCGCATGCTGGTGCCGGCCGGCCGCCACGACGAGGCGCTTGCGATCGCCAAGAAGGCAGCCGAGGCGCACAAGGTCGGCGATCCGCGCTCGGAAGAAACCAAGCTCGGGCCGGTGGTCAGCAACATCCAGTTCGACAAGATCCAGCGGCTGATCGAGGCCGGCATCGCCGAGGGTGCGACACTGGTCACCGGAGGTCCGGGTCGGCCGGAGCACCTCAATCGCGGCTACTATGTCAGGCCGACCGTCTTCGGCCACGTCACACCAGGCATGACAATCGAGCGGGAAGAAATCTTCGGGCCGGTGCTTTCGGTCATGTCCTACGATGACGATGACGACGCGGTGAAGATCGCCAACGACACCGTCTATGGCCTCGCCGCCTATGTGCAGTCAGGGGACATCGACCACGCACGCAAGATCGCCGGCCGCTTGCGCGCCGGGCAGGTCTCGATCAACTATCCGGAGTGGGACACATTCGCGCCCTTCGGCGGCTACAAGCAGTCGGGTAATGGCCGTGAATATGCCGACTGGGCGATCCATGACTTCCTCGAGATCAAGGGCATCATCGGCTACGGCGCCTAGCGCATGACTGCGAACAGCGCCGCGTGTCCAAGAAGGACGCGCGGCGCGGCGCGTGGCAAAGCCAAGCTATTCGGCGGCTTCGCGGACGGGGATCAAACGCCGCTCGACCTGTTGGAGATGCAGCCGCATCGCCGCCGCCGCGCCGCCGAGGTCGCGCTCGGCTATCGCTTCGACGATCCGTTCATGGTCCGCGAAGCTGTGATGGTCTGCCGGAGGGCGGGCGCCTTCTGAACGAAGACGTCCCCACACCACGGTTCGGCGCACGGCGTTCAGGACGTCGAACAGGCCGAGCAGCACATTGTTGCGGCTCGCCTGCGCAATCTGCCGGTGGAGCAGATTGTCGATGTTCTCGTATTGCCGCCATGTGACGGCTTCCCGCGTCTGCACCAGCGATTGTCGCATCGAGGCAATATCGGAAAGCGTGGCGTGCAGCGCCGCTTCGCGCGCAATCTCGGGCTCGATGATCAGGCGCGCGCGCATCACGTCGGCCGGATTCGTGCGCCCGGCGATTTCCGAAATCCCGATCGTCTCCTCGACCGGTCCACTGCCGACGAAGGTGCCCCTGCCGACGTGACGCCAGATGCGGCCGTCCTTCTCGAGCACCGCCAGCGCCTTGCGCAGATCGCCGCGCGATACGCCGAGGCTCTCCGACAGTTCCCGCTCGGCAGGCAGCCGTGTCTCGCCGGCATGATCCATCTGGGCAAGATAGGCCTGAAGCTGAACCAGGGCGGCGTGGCCGCCATTACCGGGATCGTCCATCAATTTAACCAATTCGCATATGATTTCCCTTTGCCGGTGTTAAAACGATTAGCGGAAACCGTCAACCGCCGAGTTTTCTGGGCCCGCGCATCTGCCATCGCGCAGTTTCTCCTTGACCAATCCGCTCCACAGCCTTAACCAATTAAGGTAATGGTTACAAACGGGAGGAATGACAATGGCCAGCATGACCGGACGTACCGTCCTTGCCACCGCTTTCGCTGCGATTCTTGCATTTGCATCGCACCTGTCGGCCGCAAATGCGGGCGACATGCGCATCGCATTCGGCGACCTTCCCGGTATAGAATCCATCCAGACGCTCGCCGCGATAGAGCGCGCCAAGGAACGCGGCGTGAATGTCGAGCTCATTGTTCTCAATGACGAGGATCTGGCTGCCCAGGCGATTGTCGGCGGCCAAGCCGATGTCGGTATCGGCGCGCCCTATACTTTGATCCAGAAGGTTGGCGTGCCGATCCGCATCTTTGCGCAGATATCGACGCTGCGCTTCTTTCCTGTCGTCAACAGCGAATTTTACAAGGAATGGAAGGATTTGGACGGGCAGGAAGTCGCCGTTCAGGCGCGCGGCTCCGGCACAGAGGCGGTCATGCTCCTGATGGCGAAAAACCACGGCATCAAGCTCGGCAACATCAGCTACGTCCCGGGTTCCGAGGTTCGCCGCAATGCGCTGCTGCAGGGGACCATCAAGGCGTCGATCGTCGATGCCGCCAACAGGCGCGCGCTTGAGGCCGAAGCCCCCGGCAAGTTCATCGTCCTGCCAGTCGAGGATCTCGGCGCCTCGGACGAAGCACTTTTCGCGACCGCAGACTATCTGAAGAACAACGCCGCCGACGTCGACATCCTGGTCGAGGAACTGATGAAGACCGCGCGTGAAATAACTGAAAATCCAACCGTGGCGGTCGAGCTCCGCAACAAGTACAAACTGCTGCCGGATCTCGGCGCGGAGGCTGATAGCGAAATCACCGAATACTACAAGGAAACCGCGGAAGCCGGCAGCCTTGCGCTGAATGGCGGCGGAGTGGATGCGGCCAAAGACGACTTTGCCTTCTTCAGCCTTGCCGGCCAGATCGAAGGCGATCCCGCGAGCCTCAAGGTCGAGGACTTTTGGGATGTCTCCGCAATCGACCGCGCCGTCGCCAAGCTCGGCAAGAAATAGGCGGCCTGCCGGATGGCTGTAAGCATCAGAACTGACGGCGAGGCTGCCGGCCTCGCTTCTCCATCGACTCGAAGCGCAACGGGCGCATCTTGGGACCAGCCGATCCTGCTCAGGCTGGTGTCGATCGCTCTGTTCGCGGGAATTTGGGAAGTGGCCGGGCGTATTCCCGTCAGCTTCGCCTTTCCGACTTTTTCCGACACCATCGTCGCATTTTTCGGATTGCTCGCCGACGGCAGCTTGGCAACTGCCTATCTTTCGACACTGCAGCCGCTGTTGCTCGGCGTTGTCCTGTCGGCGTTCCTGGGTGTCGGCCTCGGCACGATCTGTGGCCTGTGGCGCACCGGCGAATGGCTGGTGATCCCTGTGTTCATCGTGCTTCAGGCAGCACCTGTCGCCGCCTTCATTCCAATGGTCACCTTCGTCTACGGAATAGGCATGACCGCCAAAACGCTCGCCGTCATGATCCTGGCGCTGCCGGTCATCGTGCTCAATACCTACAAGGCCGTGCGCAACGTCAACGAGTCGCTGCTGGTCATGTGCCGATCATTCCTGGGCACACGTTGGCAGACCGTCGCCAAGATCATTCTTCCGGACGCCAGTCCAGTGATTTTTGCCGGTTTGCGCCTCGGCGTCGCTGCCGGGTTCGTCGGCGTGGTGCTCGCCGAGCTGCTGATCACCCCGACCGGCATCGGCGACCTCATAACCTTCCACCGCTCGCGCGCAGACTACGCCGAGATGTACGCAACAATTGCCTCGATCATTGCGCTTTCCACCCTGACGCTCGTCTTTCTGCAGTGGGTGGAAGTCCGTGTTTTCAGGCCGGAGAGTAGAGGTGCTTAAGATGGGCGCGACCGCATTGCGAAATGGACCGTCGCCGGTTCCCGCACCGATCGATTCAATCGTGGAGGTGAGAGGAATTTCCAAGACCTACGGCAATGTCGAGGCGCTGCGCGGCATCGACCTCGACTTTCCCAGGGGCAAGCTGACCAGCCTTCTCGGTCCCAGCGGTTGCGGAAAGACGACCCTGTTGAAGATCATAGCGGGGCTGATACGGGCCGATGGCGGCACTGTCGCGATCAACGGCAAGCGCGTCAGCGCCCCAGGCCCCGAACGCGCTTTCGTGTTCCAGGACTTTGCGCTGATGCCTTGGGCGACCGTGATGCGCAATGTAGCCTTCGGACTTGAATTGCGCGGCACCAACAAGGCCGAGCGTGAGGAGATCGCCCGCCGCTATATAGCTGAGGTGGGTCTCGCCGGCTTCGAGGACAAATACCCGCACGAGTTGTCGGGCGGCATGCGCCAACGCGTCGGGCTGGCGCGGGCCTTGTCGGTCGATGCCGACGTCCTGCTCCTCGATGAACCGTTTTCGGCGGTCGACGAGCAGAACCGGCGGAAGTTCCAGGAAGATCTGATCCGACTGCGCACCAACCAGAACAAGACCTTCATCTTCGTGACGCACTCGATCGAGGAGGCAGTCTACATCTCCGACCGCATCGTCTTGCTGTCACCGAGACCCGGCCGGGTGTCGCAGATCATTGAACCGGAAATCGATCGCTCCGGCGACCCCGAGCGCATTCATCGCGACAGGCACTATCTCGATACGGTCGAGGAGATATGGCAGGGGCTGAAGCAATATGTGGAGTGACCGGTCATGACCCTGTTTGGCTACCGAGTACCAATGATGGCGTCCCTGCTCGTCTGGTGCGTCGTATGGGAAATCGTCGGCCGGCTGGACCTTGTCTTTCTGCTGCCACCGCTTAGCGACGTGCTGGCTGCAGCGGTCGGTTTGGTGCAGACCCCGTCCTGGCAGAGCGCGACGGTCACGACCCTTCGCGCCTTCGCCATGGGCATGGCCCTGTCGATCGTAATCGGCGTGCCTCTGGGCATCCTGATGGGACGTGTCAAGATCGCCGACGACCTGCTCGGCATGTGGGTCAATATCTTTTCAAGCGCCCCGCTCTCGGCGATCGTCCCGGTGCTGATGATCCTGTTCGGCTTCGGCGAGCAGACGATCGTTGCGGCGGTGTTCCTGTTTGCGATCTGGATCATCGTACTCGACACGCGCGCCGGGGTCCGCCACATCTCGCCGTCGCTGATCGAAATGGCGCGTTCCTATGGCGCCTCGCGTCCGGCCCTTTATACCAAGATTATCCTGTGGGCGGCGCTTCCGGAGATCCTTGCCGGCATCCGCCTCGGCCTCATCCGCGGCGTCAAGGGCGTCGTCATCGGCCAGTTGCTCGTCGCCATCGTCGGCTACGGCGCGCTGTTCGAGACTTTCTCGCGAAATTTCCGCATGGCCGAATTCTGGGCCCTGACCATCATCCTTTTTGCCTTCGCCCTGCTGATTGCCGAACTGATCGAAAGGGCCGAAGCCAAAGTCGAATACTACGCAGGAGCAAGACAGTGAACATGCACGGCACGACCTCAAGCTACGTCATCGAACCGAACGCAATCCCCAGCATCCCGGTGGCGGGAACTGACAAGATGTTTCCGGTGCACCGGGTCTATTGCGTCGGACGGAACTATGCCGCGCACGCAGTCGAGATGGGACACGACCCCAACAAGGAGCCGCCATTCTTCTTCCAGAAGAATCCCGACAACCTGGATACGACAGGAGAATTTCCGTATCCTCCGGCTTCCAACGATGTCCATCACGAGATCGAAATGGTCGTGGCGCTGAAGAGCGGCGGCACGGAGATCGCGGCCGAAAAGGCTCTGGACTGCGTGTTCGGTTATGGCGTAGGTCTCGACATGACCAGGCGCGACCTGCAAGGTAAGGCGAAGGACATGGGCCGTCCATGGGAGGTCGGCAAGGCCTTCGAGGCATCGGCGCCATGCACGCCATTGGTTCCGGCAAGTTCGATCGGTCATCCAACCCAGGGAGCGATTTGGCTGGACGTCAATGGCGAGCGAAAACAAACCGGCGATCTCAACCAGATGATTTGGAAAGTTCCGGAAATGATCAGCTATCTCTCCGGTCTCTTCACGCTGATGCCGGGGGACATCATTCTTTCCGGCACGCCGGCGGGCGTCGGGGCAGTTGTTCGCGGTGATGTTCTTCGCGGTCATATCGATGGCGTCGGCGACCTAGAGGTTCGCGTTGTCTGAAGCGGCGTCGATCATTGAACGGCTTGCTGTCGGAGCGGACGATGCGCCGGCGATTTCGGCACCCGACAGGATCACGCTCACCCATGGCGGACTGCGCCGCCTGATCTCTGAAACGGCAGCGCAACTGCACGCGCTGGGTCTCGGCCGCGGCGATCGGGTGGCCATCGTGCTGCCGAACGGGCCGGAGATGGCGACGGCCTTTGTCGCGGTGGCCGCGGCGGCGTCCACGGCGCCGCTCAACCCGGCCTACCGGGCCGACGAGCTCGACTTCTACCTGACCGACATTGGCGCCAAGGCGATCCTGGTTGCCGAAGACGAAAGCGGCCCGGCGATTGCCGTTGCCGAGCGCCTGGGCATAGCGGTGCTCAGGCTCGCAGCACTGCGCGACGCGCCTGCCGGAAGCTTCAGGATCGAGGGCGAACCGATCGGCCCGCCGGCTGCGCCCGAACTGGCTGAGGACGGCGACATCGCGCTGTTGCTGCACACTTCAGGCACCACGTCACGACCAAAGCTGGTGCCGCTCAGCCATGCCAATCTTGCCGCCTCGGCCGCCCATATCGGCGCGACGCTCGGCCTGACATCAGACGATCGCTGCCTCAACATCATGCCGCTGTTCCACATCCATGGTCTGATCGCGGCGGTGCTGTCCTCGCTCGCCGCCGGCGGCAGCGTCTTCTGCACGCCGGGCTTCAACGCGCTGCGCTTCTTCCATTGGCTAGGCGAGGCGCGGCCGAGCTGGTACACGGCCGTGCCGACCATGCATCAGGCGATCCTGCCGCGGGCGGCACGCAATGCCGATGCACTGGCAGCGGCGCCTCTTCGCTTCATCCGCTCGTCCTCGGCATCGCTGCCGCCGCAAGTGATGGCCGAGCTTGAGGCGACCTTCTGCTGTCCGGTGATCGAATCCTACGGCATGACCGAGGCGGCCCACCAGATGGCCTCGAACCGGTTGCCGCCAGGCCTGCGCAAGCCGGGCAGCGTCGGCGCCGCCGCCGGACCGGAAGTGGCGGTGATGGCGCTGGACGGGCAATTGCTTAAGCCCGGTGAGACCGGCGAGATCGTCATTCGCGGGCCTAATGTCACCGCGGGCTACGAGAAGAATCCGGAAGCCAATGCCACTGCCTTCGCGCATGGCTGGTTTCATACCGGCGACCAGGGTGTGCTCGACGGCGACGGCTATCTGCGCGTCACCGGCCGGCTCAAGGAGATCATCAACCGCGGCGGCGAGAAGATCTCGCCGCTCGAGGTCGATGACGTGCTGATGGACCATCCGGCGGTGGCGCAGGTCGTCACTTTCGCCACGCCACACGACAAGCTCGGGGAGGAGGTCGCGGCTGCGATCGTGCTGCGCGAGGGCATGGCCGCTACCGAAGGCGATATCCGCAGCTTCGCCGCGATGCGGCTTGCCGACTTCAAGGTGCCGCGCATTGTCCTGATCCTGGACGAAATCCCGAAGGGCGCGACGGGCAAGCTGCAGCGCATCGGTCTCGCGACCAAACTGGGTCTTGTCAAACCCGGGCTTGCCAAACCCGGGCTTGGATGATGACGCGGATCACGATTTTTGGTGCCGGCGCGATCGGCGGCTATCTCGCGGCCAAACTTGCCATGGCCGGCCGGGTCGATCTGTCGATCATGGCGCGCGGCGCTCATCTCGATGCGATCAAGACGGCCGGACTTCGCCTGATCGAAGACGGTCATGAATCCGTCGCCTCTGTCAGGGCCGCCGCGCAAGCGCAGGAGCTAGGCGTCCAGGACTATGTCGTACTGGCGCTCAAGGCCCATTCTCTCGCGCCGGCGCTCGACCAGATCGCGCCGCTGCTGGGCGAGGGGACGGCTGTCGTCACCATGCAGAATGGCGTGCCGTGGTGGTACTTCCACAAGATCGGCGGTTCGCTCGAAGGCACGCGGTTGCAAGCGGTGGATCCCGGTCGAGCGATCTGGGATCGGCTTGGGCCGGATCGCGTCATCGGCTCGGTCGTGTATCCCGCGGCTGAGGTGGATGCGCCCGGCCTAGTCCGCCATATCGAGGGAAAACGCTTTTCGCTCGGCGAGCCCTCGGGCGAGAAGAGCGAACGTGTCACGCGGCTTGCTGCGGAGATGGTTGCGGCAGGGCTGCAGGTGCCGGTTCGCGAC
>NZ_RZSW01000183.1:0-10799 GCF_003997375.1 Mesorhizobium sp. M5C.F.Ca.IN.020.29.1.1
CGTCACCGGCATCGATTTGGTCGAGCAGATGATCCGCATAGCTGCCGGCGAAAAGCTCGCTATCAAGCAAAGCGATGTCAAGCTGAACGGCTGGGCGGTGGAAAGCCGGCTCTACGCCGAGGACCCGTATCGCAATTTCCTGCCGTCGATTGGCCGGCTGACGAGATACCGGCCACCGGAAGAGGGACGGTTCGGCGACGTCGTCGTCCGAAACGATACCGGCGTCACCGAGGGTTCGGAAATCTCGATGTTCTATGATCCGATGATCGCCAAGCTGTGCACCTGGGCACCGACGCGGCTCGCCGCCATCGCCGCCATGTCGGAGGCGCTCGACAGCTTTGTCGTCGACGGCATCGAGCACAACATGCCGTTCCTGGCGGCGCTGATGCAGCATCCGCGCTGGCGGGAAGGGCTGATATCGACCGCCTTCATATCAGAGGAATATGCTGATGGCTTCGCGCCGATCGCGCCTGATAGCCAGGAAAAGGCCATTTTCGCAGGCATCGCCAGCGCGATCGAACTGCTGCGCCGCGACCGGCTCGACCGGCTGGGCGGGCGACTGGCGCCGCATTCGGGTGCCCTGAAACGCGACTGGGTGATCAAGATCGGCGAGGATTACCTTTCGGCCTCTGTCCTTGGAGGCATGATTTCCATTCCGCTGGAGCTCCACATGTCGATCGACGGTGGCAAGGCGCTGACGGTGGCGTCCGACTGGCGGCCGGGCGATCTCATCTGGCGCGGCACGGTCGGCGGTAGCAGGGTTGCGGCGCAGATCAGGCCGGTGCCGAACGGATTTCGCATCGCCTGGAAAGGCATGTCGGTGACGGCACGCGCCATGCTGCCGCGCACCGCGGAGCTCGAAAGGCTGATGCCGGAAAAAGTGGCGCCCGACACGTCGAAGATGCTGCTCTGCCCGATGCCCGGCCTCGTCGTGTCGATTGCCGTTGCCGAGGGGCAGGAGGTCAAGGCCGGCGAGACGTTGGCGGTCGTCGAGGCGATGAAGATGGAAAACGTGCTGCGCGCCGAGCGCGATCTTACAGTGTCGAAACTCAAGGCTAAGCCGGGCGACAGCCTCGCAGTCGATGCGGTGATCATGGAATTCGCGTGAGGCTGAAACCCGCCCCGACGCCCGTCAGAAGTTGGCGGGACAGCGCCCTTTCTGCATCCTACGAGATCGGCGAAAGCCGAGATGACAGCCAATCCCCCACTGGAGGGGGAGATGTCGGGCAGGACAGGGGGGCGCGAAGGAACGCGACTTCCAAAGCACGCTCACTACAGGATGGACGAGGCGAGGCCGTGAGGAATTCAAATTTTCTGCTGTCGCAGGTATTTGTTCTTTCTTTGTTCCGGCAGCTATGTTACTAACCTTGGTATGGTGCTGGTTTGCGCCGACGGTTTTTGTTCAGGCTTCTTTTCGACTAACGTGGTGGGTGCTGCGGACTTAACTCGGCTCCTCGCGCCACGGCTCGACGACGCAAAGAGCGTCAATCCACGCATGAAAACTTGGTGCAACCTCATCGACGGTTCCAAAGTCGTGATCGAAGAACCAAATTGCCCGCATGCCGGCGCTGTCACCGCCGAGCTGGTCTGCATTGAAGCAGAACTTGTATCCGGACCCATCGCTCGCGATAGCTACAAGCCGATCAGGCATCCCGATCTCACGCCAGCTAAGCGTTTCCTCAACGATCTCCTTCGGAGAATAGAAGTCATGAAGATCATGCAGATCCAGTTCACGCTCGACGATCGCGTCTAACAGCGCGATTGTGGGCCGAGGCAACCCGACGTCAAGTACTGCTTGTCGATAGTCTTCGGGAAAGTGGACGCCCAGCTGCTGCTCAGCAGCACCCAAATCCTCATCTGAGACTGACTCAGGGGGATATGTTGGGATGGTCCACTTCTCAACGAATCGCGAAAGTGACATGCGCGCTACTTCCAACACGGAGTAGACTTAGCAGCTTGGGAACGCATGGCAACGCCCGCTTCCCAGCCATCTCGGTGAATCCCAGTTTATGGGTTCACGGCCTAATCACTACCGCTGGACTCGTGTTACCTGCTGCCGGACAATACATTTTCCCCGACTGAGTCCTTTCAAGCGGCGCTAAAAACCATGGCGAATGAGACACTTCCACGCGACCCGTTGCGGCGTGAGGCCTTCATGAAGGCATCCCGGCCGGAAGCGCCTGCGCGGCCGTTCATTCATCTGCGCGTGCATTCGGCCTATTCGCTGCTCGAAGGCGCACTGCAGCTCGGCACCGTTGTCGGCCATGCGGTGAAGGATGACGCCCCGGCCATCGCCGTCACCGACACCAACAATCTGTTCGGCGCGCTCGAGTTTGCGCAAAAGGCGGTAAAGGAGGGCATTCAGCCGATCATCGGCTGCCAGACCGCTCTCGCCTTTTCCGGTGAAGCCAGCGACAGCCAGCGCGACCGCAGACGGCAAGGCCCGGAAATGCGGCCGGTGGTCCTGATCGCGGCGACCGAGGCCGGCTACAGCAATCTGGTCAGGCTGGTCAGCCGGGTCTATCTCGAAACGCCGCCCGGCGAGGCCGTGCATCTGACGACCGAGATGCTGCACGGCCATTGCGACGGCCTGATCTGTCTCAGCGGCGGGCCGCGCGGCCCGATCGGCAATGCTCTGAAAGAGGACCGCCGCGACCTCGCCGAGACGCGGCTTTTGGCGCTCAAGGCGCTGTTCGGCGACCGGCTCTATGTCGAGCTGGAACGGGTTTCCGGTTATGACCGGGCCATCGAAAAATCGTCAGTCGACCTCGCCTACATCAATGACTTGCCGCTGGTTGCCACCAACGAGGCGTTTTTCTCCTCGCGCGACGACTATGAGGCGCATGATGCGCTGATCGCCATCGCCGAAGGTTCGGTGGTCGCCGTGGACAATCGCCGGCGCCTGTCGCCCGACAATTTTCTGAGAAGCCAGGCTGACATGGCGAGGCTGTTCGCCGATCTGCCGGAAGCGATCGACAACACCGTCGAAATCGCGCTGCGCTGCTCCTACTATCCCAAGACCCGCAACCCGATCCTGCCCCGCTTTGCCGGCGGCGACGTCGCCGACGCCGATGCGGCGGTGAAGGCGGAGGCGCAGGAGCTTGCCAGACAGGCGCATGAAGGGCTGGAGGCGCGGCTCGCAGCGCACGGCCCAACTGCTGGCTACACAGCCAAACAATATCGCGAAAGGCTGGATTTCGAGCTCGGGGTCATCGAGAGGATGAAATATCCCGGCTACTTTCTGATCGTCGCCGACTTCATCAAATGGGCGAAGGCGCAAGGCATTCCGGTCGGGCCGGGCCGCGGATCGGGCGCCGGCTCGCTGGTTGCATATTCGACGACCATCACCGACATCGATCCGCTGCGCTTCTCGCTGCTGTTCGAGCGCTTTCTCAATCCAGACCGCGTGTCGATGCCCGACTTCGACATCGATTTCTGCCAGGATCGGCGCGAAGAGGTCATCCGCTACGTCCAGCAGAAATACGGCCGCGACCAGGTCGGCCAGATCATCACCTTCGGTACGCTGCAGGCCCGCGCAGTGCTTCGCGATGTCGGCCGGGTGCTGCAGATGCCCTATGGCCAGGTCGACAAGCTCTCTAAGATGGTGCCGTCGAACCCGGCCAATCCGGTCAAGCTCGCCGACGCCATCGCCAACGAGCCGCGCTTTGCCGAAGAGGCCGAGCGGGAGCCGATCGTGCAGACACTGCTCGACATGGCGCAGAAGCTGGAAGGGCTCTACCGCCACGCCTCGACGCATGCCGCCGGGATCGTCATCGGCGACCGGCCACTGTGGGAGCTGGTGCCAATGTACCGCGACCCGCGCTCCGACATGCCGGTCACCCAGTTCAACATGAAGTATGTCGAGCAGGCCGGGCTGGTGAAGTTCGACTTTCTCGGCCTGAAGACGCTGACGGTGCTGGAGACCGCGGTCAAGCTGATCCGCCGCCGCGGCATCGAGATCGATCTCGCCCACATTCCGCTCGATGACCCCGATACCTATGCCATGCTGTCGCGCGGCGAAGTGGTCGGCGTGTTCCAGGTGGAAAGTGCAGGCATGCGCAAGGCGCTGATCGGCATGCGCCCCGACTGCATCGAGGACATTATCGCGCTGGTCGCGCTTTACCGGCCGGGGCCGATGGAGAACATCCCGACCTACAACGCCAGAAAGCATGGCGAGGAGGAGATGGCGTCGATCCATCCAAAGATCGACCATCTGGTGAAGGAGACGCAAGGCGTAATCGTCTACCAGGAACAGGTGATGCAGATCGCGCAGGAGCTTGCCGGCTATTCGCTGGGCGAAGCCGATTTGCTGCGCCGCGCCATGGGCAAGAAGATCCGCGCCGAGATGGACAAGCAGCGCGAGCGCTTTGTTTCGGGCGCGGTCGAGCGCGGCGTCGGCAAGCCGCAAGCCGACTTCATTTTCGACCTGCTGGCAAAGTTCGCCGACTACGGTTTCAACAAGTCGCATGCGGCCGCCTATGCCGTCGTCTCCTACCAGACGGCCTATCTGAGGGCGCACTACCCGGTCGAGTTCCTGGCCGCGTCGATGACGCTCGACATGGGTAACACCGACAAGCTCGCCGATTTCCGCCAGGATGCGCTGCGCCTCGGCATCGACGTCGTGGCGCCGTCGGTGATATCAAGCTTCCGGGCCTTCGAAGTCGGCGAGAACCGGATCTTCTATTCGCTGGCCGCGCTCAAGGGCGTCGGCGACGCGGCGGTCGAGCATATCGTCGCCATGCGCGGCGGGAAACCGTTCAAGAACCTCGCCGATTTCTGCGAAAGGGTCGATCCGAAGATCGTCGGCAAGCGGGTCTTCGAAAGCCTGATCATGGCCGGCGCGCTCGACTGCTTCGGCCACGACCGCGCCGCGATGATGGCGGGCGTCGAGCGGATGATGGGGCTGGCGTCGCTGGCGCAGCAGAATGCAATGTCGGGCCAGCACGACATTTTCGGTGCTTCGCTCGGCGCACAGTCGCAGGCGCTCAACCTGCCGGCGACCGACCCGTGGCTTGCCGCCGACCGCCTGCACCGTGAATTCCAGGTGGTCGGCTTCTATCTCTCCGCGCATCCGCTGGACGAATACAAGGCGGCGCTGCAGAAGATGCGGGTGCAGAACTGGGCCGAGTTCTCGGCCGCGGTCAAACGCGGTGCTGCCGCCGGGCGGCTTGCCGGCACCGTCACCACCAAGCAGGAGCGCAAGACGCGCACCGGCAACAAAATGGGCGTCGTGCAGTTCTCCGACACGTCGGGCCAGTATGAAGCGGTGCTTTTTTCCGAAGGTCTGGCGCAGTATCGCGACCTGCTCGAGCCCGGCCGATCGGTGGTGATCACCGTTTCGGCCGAGGACAGGCCCGAAGGCGTCAATCTGCGCATCCAGACGGTGCAGTCGCTGGAGGACGAGGCAAGCCGCATCCAGAAGGCCTTGCGCATCTTTGTCAGGGATGACCGACCGGCGTCGGCGATTCAATCGCAGCTTACCCAGCGCGGCGATAGCCAGGTGAGCATTATCGTCATCAAGGATGAGGCGCAGGGCGAGGTCGAGATCGAACTGCCCAACCGTTACCGCGTCTCGCCGCAGATCGCGTCGGCCATGCGCGCGGTGCCGGGCGTGGTGGAAGTAGAGCTGGTGTGAGCTAACGCGGATTGGCACAGCCTCGGGTGTTTGGACCGTGTTCCGCCAAGCCAGCGCCAGCATGCCCAGCGCCGGATTGGCTGGTGACATTGCCACTGGTATCGTGAGGTCGGCCCGCCATGCCATCAACTCGTCTTTTCGGTTGCTGGCCTGGCTCTTTCGGCGGCCGGGGGAGAGCCTCATGGACGAGCGGACAGCTGCTGCCGAACTCCAGAAAATGGTCAATGGGTTCCAGGTATCTCAGGCGGTATGCGTCGCCGCCACACTGGGCATCGCAGACCATCTCAAGGACGGAAAACGCACCAGCGGCGAACTTGCTGCGTTGACCAATACTCATCCGCAAGCGCTCTACCGGCTGCTGCGCGCCCTGGCATCGGTTGGCGTGTTCCATGAAGCGGAAGACCGGTTTTTCTCGCTGACCCCGGTTGGCGTCGCGTTGCGATCCGATGTTCAGCATTCGGTCGCACCGTGGGCGATTCTGGCCGGACGGCCGTATTTCCGTCAGGCATGGAGCGATCTGCTGCACAGTGTCAGCACCGGCGAAAATGCCTTTCGCCACGCTCATGGCAAGGGCGTTTGGGAATACCGGGCGGAGCATCCGGAAGAGTCCGTCATCTTCGACCGCGCGATGACGGCCATGTCGCGTGGCGTCGCCGCCGCGGTGATCGCGGCCTATGACTTCCGGCCGTTCTCTGTTGTCATGGATGTCGCGGGCGGGCAGGGCGCGCTGCTTGCCGAAATTCTCTGCCGCAATCCCGGCCAGCGCGGCATTCTTTTCGATCAGCCGCAGGTCGTGGCGAAGGCCGGCCCGATCTTTGACGCCGCGGGCGTGGCCGATCGATGCGACATCGTCGCCGGCGATTTCTTCGTCTCGGTGCCCGAGGGCGCCGATGCGGTTGTGCTTAAATGGATCCTGCATGACTGGGACGACGACACAAACATCCGGATCCTGAAAACCTGCCGCCGGGCGATGCGCCCAGACGGCAAACTGCTGGTGCTTGAGAGCATTCTGGCGCCGCCCAACGAAGGCGCCGGCGCAAAATTCGGCGATCTGAACATGCTGGTCATGCCGGGCGGGCAGGAGCGCACGGGAGAAGAATTCGAGTTGCTGCTTGCGGCGTCGGATTTCCAGGTCGCCAATATCGTTGAAGCTGGACCTCGCATCAGCATCATCGAGGCGGAACCGGTCTGATCGCTTTCCGGGTCTGAAACGCTCCGGATGTTCTCAAGCCACAACGGCTTCACCCTGCTCTGCCCCACTGGACGGCTGTCGCAGCGAGCGTTATCGCAGTTGTCATGAAGGCGCCAGACAGGGACGGAGCTCGGGATTCAGCCTTGACGCGGCTGCGCGGCACGCTGCGCAAGCTCTATCACGGGCGCACGCCCGCGGCTTTCCGGTTTCAACTGGTCGCGATCATCATCGACCTTGCCATCATCGCCTTCTTCATCGCCACACCGGTAATCCAGGAGTCGCCTTCGTTCCTCTGGCTCGATTATTCCGTGGCAGCGCTTGTCGCCGCCGACATGATTGCGCGGCTGCTTGCCTCCAACGACATGCTGCGCCTGATGAAACAGCCGGCGTCGTGGGTCGATGCATTTATCCTGCTGACGCTGCTGATGCCTTCAGCGCTAGCCAATCTGGGCTTCCTGCGCATATTGCGGCTGTGGTCGCTGTCGCGCAGCGGCGCGCTGTGGCGGTATCTCGAGATGCGCGGCCTCAAAAAATGGCGCGAGGCGAGCCACGCAGTCATCAATCTCCTGACATTCCTCCTTGTCATCACCGGTTTTGTCTACACCTTCTTCTTCCGCACTGGGGCCGGTCTCGAAGGCTATGTCGACGCGCTTTATTTCACCGTCGCCACGGTGACCACGACCGGCTTCGGTGACATCGTCCTGCCGGGTATCGCCGGCAAGCTCACCGCCATCGTCACCATGATCATCGGCATATCGCTGTTCGTCAGGCTGGCGCAGGCGCTCTTCCGTCCCAACAAGGTGTTTTTTCCTTGCCCGCAATGCGGCCTTCAGCGGCATGAAGCCGACGCCGTCCACTGCAAGGCCTGCGGGCATATCCTCAACATCCCCGACGAAGGCGACTAAGATGCGAGGTTGGAGCGCGGTTTTGGTGGAACTAAAACCGCGCTGTAATTCTTTGCTTTCACGCATTTTGTCGGACGCCAAACGAAGATGCTTGGCTGCAAAATGCTAAGACGCTGCCACTTCCGCTGGTTTGCTCGCTTTTTTCTGCAGATTGAGCAGATTGCCCAACAGGATCAGCAAGGCGCCGCCGGCGGTGAAAGCATCGATCTGCTCGTGGTAGAGCAGCCAGCCGATCAGCGCTGACAGCGGCACGCGTAAAAAGTCCATCGGCGAGATGACGGTCGCGTCGGCATAGGCGAGCGCGCGGGCCATGCAGAAATGCGACGACATGCCGGTGAAGGCGATCAGCAGGATCCACGGCCAAAGTTCGAGCGGCGGGTTGCGCCATTCGTAGAGCGCCGGGATAAGGCCGAGCACCGACTGTATGACCAGCATCCAGAAGATGATGGACACGACGCTGTCCGTCCGCGTCAGCGATTTGACCAGGACCACAGATATGCCGAAGCAGACCGCGGCACCCAGCACGACGATATGTCCCGGATCGACGGAGCCGACGCCCGGACGGACGATGATCACCACACCGATCAGTCCGAGCACGATGGCCGCAAGTCTTGGCCGGCTTAGTCTTTCACCAAGAAAGCCGACCGCCAGAATGGCCGTCCAGATCGGCGTCGTGAATTCGATGGAGATCAGCACGGCCAGCGGGATCAGCGTCAAGGCGTATAGCCATGCCGCCTGGCCGACAAAATGGACGACATTGCGGGCGATATGAGCCAAGGGGCGTTTGGTGCGCATTGCCGCAAAACCGCCTGATATCATCACCAGCGGCAGGAGGATGAAAAGGCCGATCACCGAGCGCAGCTCCAGCACCTGGAATACGTTGAGCTCGGCCGTCGTGGCGCGGCCGGCGACCGACATCGTCAGAAACGATGCGATCGACAGCGCCATCCAGAACGCGGCCCGGGGGATCGAGGGTGAGGGTGCCATGCGCGCTATGTCGCAAGCCGGGACTTTCACCGCAACCGCTAGTCGACGCATTCGGCTGGGCCAGAAGCGACGTGTTGCAAAACGGTCATGTTGAAGGCGGAACCTGCCTTCACGGCGGGCGTTGGTCCAACAGACAGTTCATTGGAAATATCGTCGTTCCGATATCAACGAGGAGAGATCCCATGAAATCATTTGTACGATTTGTACTTGCCGGCTGCCTGACGGCTGCGGCTGGCGCGGCTCATGCCGACGAGGCCGATTTTCTCCGCTCGTTCGAGGGAAACTTCGCCGGCAAGGGGACCGTCAAGGTAACCACCGAGGCGCCGACGGTGAGCGTCTCCTGCCGCTTCAATTCCGACGCGACATCGAGCTCATTGTCGCTGGACGGCACCTGCCGCGGTCTCGTCGTGGTGACGCGCGCCATCAGTGCCGATCTGAAGTCCCGCGGTACGAAGTACACCGGGACCTATGTCGGGTCCCGCACCGGGCCGGCGCAGCTCAGCGGCAGGCGCTCAGGCAATGCGATCAATCTCGGCATCCGTTGGGCGAAGGAGGTCAACGGCGATCGCACGGCGCAAATGACGGTCGAGAAGAATGGCGAGGACGGGATGCGGCTGACCGTTATCGACGTCGATCCGAAAACCGGCGAGCGCGTTTTGACCAGCCGGATCGACTTGAGGCGCATCTGACAGCCGCTCTATCTTTTTGTGGCATGATCTTTTCCGAACCGGATTCCGCTTTTCGCTTAAGCGGACCTCTCGGTTCAGAATCGTACTCAGTCATCGATCGGCTCGGGCGGGTGGGCGTTGCGGCCCTTGCCGAAGGTGTAGCCGGTCTCCACCGCCCTGCGGCCGAATTTATCGCGTAGCGTGTCGATGGCGCCTTCGGCCATGGCGCGCTTGCGCGACTGAATATCGACGAGGTCGGGCGGATCGGCCTTGTCGTCATTCGAGAGGTCGCTCACACCGATGCCGAGCAGCCGGTATCTCGTGCCATCCGCCTCCTTGCGCAGCAGTTCGAGCCCGGTCGAAAAAATGCGGTCGGCCAGCCGTGTCGGATCGCCGAGTTGGCGGTTGCGCGTGCGGGTCTTGAAATCCTGGGTCTTCAGCTTCAGCACGACGGTGCGCCCGGCAATGCCGGATTTCTTCAGCCGCCCGGAAACCTTTTCCGAAAGCGCTCTCAGCACCGAAACCAATTCATCCAGGGAAGCGACGTCGGTGTCGAAGGTGGTCTCCGCCGATACGCTCTTCGCATCCTGGTCGGGATGGACGCGGCGGTCGTCCTCGCCGCGTGAAAGATGGTAGAGCCGGTCGCCCATCACGCCATAGCGGCGCATCAGGTCGCCGCGCTCCATGCGCTGCAACTGGCCAATCATCCGGACGCCGTCCCGTTCAAGCGTGGCGGCGAAAGCTTTTCCCACACCCCAGATCAGCGTCACCGGCTGCTCGGCCAAAAAGCCTGATGCCTCAGCCTCGCCGATCACCGAAAAGCCGCGCGGCTTGCGAAAGTCCGATGCCACCTTGGCCAGGAACTTGCAGTAGGAAAGGCCTGCTGAAACGGTGATGCCGATCTCCTTCTCCACGCCAAGCGCGAAGCGCGCCAGCACCACCGCCGGCGGCAAGCCATGCAGACGCTCGGTGCCGGCTAGATCCAGAAATGCTTCGTCGATGGAGATCGGCTCGACCAGCGGCGTCAGCGCCTGCATCATGGCGCGCACCTCGCGGCCGACACGTGCATATTTTTCCATGTCCGGGGGGATGACGACCGCTTCCGGACAGGCTTCGAGCGCCTTGAACATCGGCATCGCCGAGCGCACCCCGTTGATGCGCGCGATGTAGCAAGCGGTGGAGACGACGCCGCGCTTGCCGCCGCCGATGATCAACGGCCGGTCCTTCAGCGCTGGGTTGTCGCGCTTTTCGACCGCCGCGTAAAACGCGTCGCAGTCGATATGGGCAAGACGCAGCCGGTAGAGCTCCGGATGGCGGGCAAGCCGTGGACTGCCGCAGCGTTCGCAGCGCCGTGTTTCGCTGCGCTGGAAGGTCAGGCAGTCGCGGCAAAAACCGTGATCGGGATTGTTGAC
>NZ_RZSW01000184.1:0-10794 GCF_003997375.1 Mesorhizobium sp. M5C.F.Ca.IN.020.29.1.1
CAACACAAGCGTCGCAAACGTCACCAGCGAGTATCAACGATACAAGGCTACCGAGGACACATTCGTAAAGATTCTCAACGACCGCAGCTTGGACAGCGTTGCCCTGGATGCGCATTTCTCCGCCGAGGATGCCAAACTGGCAGGCGAAGCCGTGAAGACGCTTTTCAATCGGGAAAGCCTTGAGCCAGGTTATGTCGTCGCCATGCGCGGTTTCAGGCCGACGCGCGAGACGACAACCATGTCCCTCATGCAGGTTTCGATCTACGCCAAGAATGTATTTGTCGGTACGCTGACGCGCAATGCCGCTGGTGTGTTTGTGTCTGGTGTGGATCCCTGGGTCCGCGAAGATCTGTTCAACTACTCGGGCGCACAGGCACAAGGCACGCACAAAAGGCAATACCGGCTGCTCGATGCAATCTACTCAACAGCAGCACGCAACAAAGTCCCGACCGGCGTGATCGGAGAAGCGATCATGTATCTCTCGCGAGGACAGGATCTGGATGCGTTTGCCAGCGAAGAGCAACGTCTGGTCCTGATCTATTCGCAAAGGCCGCGTGGCAAGGAAGAGACGGCCGGGCGCGTGTTATATGTGGGTGTCCAGGGTGCCGAAAAAAGCCTCGACTGTTTCGTGTTCCAGCAGACCGACGGCCAGTTTGCATGCGTTAGCGGCGACGATCAGGTTCGCTCGCTGACGGTCACAAACGGCATGGTCACCCCGGTCAACGGGGTCATGACGTCCACCTTCGGCCCACGCAAGCACCCGATCCTCGGGACTGTTCGCATCCACAAGGGCGTGGATTGGGCGGCGCCTCTGGGTACGCCGATTGCAGCCGCCTTCGACGGCGAAGTCGTTTTTCAAGGCGATGGAGGGGGTTACGGCAACCTGGTGAAGATTTCGCACGGAAACGGGCGCGAGACGCGCTATGCGCATATGCAGAAATTCGCGGTCAAAGGCGGTGTCGGCGCGAAGGTGAAGGCAGGCGATATCATTGGTTACATTGGCACTACCGGCCTTTCGACTGGGCCGCACCTGCATTTCGAACTCTATCGCAATGGCGAGGCGATCGATCCCCTGGGTACGGTTACCGCCATCGCAACGGATGATTCCGCTGTCGAAACGCTGACCGACCGTATCGTTCAAGTCGAAAGTGGCGGCAGCGCCCGCGCCAAGAACCCACTTTCTTCGGCGACCGGCGCCGGTCAGTTCATAACGAAGACCTGGATCAGGATGATGAACACCTACCGCCCCGAACTTGCGCGGACACTGTCAACCGCCGACCTGCTCGCTTTACGTTACGACGCCACCATCTCGCGCGAGATGGTCAGCAATCTGGCGCGCGAAGGCGAAGCCTATCTTCGGGCGCGCGGCCACCAGATCACAGCCGGCCGGCTTTATCTCTGTCATTTCCTGGGAATGGAAGGCGCCCATCAAGTGTTGTCATCGCCGGGTTCGGCGCAATTGAGCGCCGTGCTCGGGTCGGCCGTCATTCAAGCCAACCCGTTTCTCACCGGCAAGTCCGCCAGCTATGTCGTGAGCTGGGCCGAAAGGAAAATGGGCAGGAAGCTGAGTCCGACGACGACTGAGGTGGCTCAACAGACAACGACAACAACGCAAGTCCGGCAGACATCGCCGGAGTTCGAAAAATACAAGCAGGCGATCACGGCCCTCATAAGCCCGATGCAGAATACCCTTTGAACCGACGCATAACCCGGAAATCGGAATCGGTTTTGCTGCGCTAACCTCCGGTTCGCGCGTGGAAAACGGCGCGCGGCTCTGGTCTCAGCCTAGCGCACCCGCTCCAGCTACTCAGTCCTTATCCGCATTTCCACCCGGCGGTTTACCGGATCGAATGGGTTGGGGTCGCGCGGATTCGTCTCGCCCAGGCCCGTCGCTTTGATGCGGGCAGGATCGATGCCGTTAGAGGTCAGGAAGGTTGTTACCGATCTGGCTCTTCGTTCCGACAGTCCCTCGTTGTAATCAGCGGAGCCGGTCGCATCTGTATGCCCCTCAACAACGAAGTTCAGAGTGCTCAGTCGGCTGTCCTTCAGTGCCTTGGCGAACTCGTCCAGTTCAGCGCGCGCAGTCGCATCGAGTTCCGCAGAATCCAGGCCGAAGTTGATCAGCATGTCGAGGCTGGTTTTTTCGGCCGGCGCTGCTTTGTTCTTGCTGCTGCATTCGTCTTCGGTGCCGACGCAAATTCCACGCGACGGGCCGAACTCGCTCGCTGCGTCAAAAAACTTCACGATGTCTTCTGATTTCTGAAGCGGATCAGCGAAAGCATGGGTCGAAAAAAGCGCGACCGTAAACACGAAGGCTAAACTGCCCAACTGCATGACGGTTACTCCTGTCTTGAGCATCCGATTTCATCGACTGCGGACAATACCAAATTCCGAAGCGAATGTCTGTCAATAAACGTCAGGCATACGAGGAGTGGACGGCAGTTGCATCTTGCTGAGGACTGGAGACTTGACCGCACCCTGTCCAGGCTTCAGTGTCGATTGTTCCCCAGTAAAAGCGTGGCGGCCATGGCCAATGAGCTTCGATTCAAAACGGCACGGGATCTTTTCATGGCCTGCCCCGCTGTTTCCAGGGACATGGTGGCACTCCCGACCGAACAGCCTTCAATCGAATTTTGCCGCGCCCTCCTTGCCGGGCGGGTGCCCGAGGAGGCGATTACGTTCTGTGCCTATCTGCTTCCCGAGCGGGCTGCGGTGTGGTGGGCCCATGAGTGCCTGAGCCACCTTACCGTTCTGCTCGACCGCAGGGATCAGGAATTGCTCGCGCTTGTTCGTGACTGGGTCAGCGAACCGGATAGCGCTCACCATCGCGCCGAAGTGAGCCAGGCTGCGGCAATACCACCAACAACGCCGGCCGCCTGGATTGCCCTGGCTGCAGGACGGCATGGCAATGGTTCGGCGATGGAGCCGCCAGCGGTATCGGCCTTGCAGCCATTGCCTGCCGCCCACGCTGTGAGCGCGGGGGTTCTGGCCGGGCTGGCACGCGTTGCACTGGAGGACCGCTTTTCGGTTCTTTCCGCGTTTGTCGAAATGGGCATTCAGATGGCGGAGATCGAGGCGCTGCGCCAATCAGCGGATGCAAATTAGAGTGCAGTCTGGATCCTGATTGCTTGCCTTACTTGCAGCCGTCTTGGACCCATTTGGCAGCGCCACCCTGAAACGTGTCCCCAGCGGATGTTGCAGCCGCAGCACCGAGACATCGTCGGTGGCGAAACTTCCTGTCCGCACAACCGAGCCCAGTTCCATGGCAGCCATCGTAGTGACTGTCCCATATTGCCTCGTCGACCCCTTCCACCGGACTGAAGCGTGGCTTGCCTTTGAGGTCTTTCCGTCGATTGCGGGATCGCCGAAGTCTATAGAGTAGGTCGGAAAAAAATAGGGTCGTCCGAAGCCAGGCAGTGGATCAACGGTATCCGTCATCCCTAGATCTTCGCGGTGCGGTCGAGAACGACATGGTGCGGCATCCTCCGATCCGCCCCGTGATGTTGCGCGAGCTTTCGTGAAAGCGAAACGGAAGTTGGCTTATCCCCAGCCGCCGCCGCCTCCGCCTCCGCCTCGCCAAGGAGCAGGAGCGATCACAGGAGGTGCGGCAACAGGCTCTACCTCAACCGGCTTGATCACTTTTTTCGTCACCACCCGTTTGGGAGCGGCCTTGACAACCTTCTGCTCTACAGGTGTCCTGCGAACGACCTTCGGCGGTGACGTCTCCACCAGCGGCGTTGGTTCGGGTGGCATCAAGGACGTGCAGCCTGTGAGCCCCACCAGGATGCCGGACAGGGCTGTTCCGACGATTGCGTGTTTCAATGTCCTGCGCACCGTTTACCTCCTGATTGATTAAAACACGTCCCGACGCGGGTTGGCTTCTTCCCAGACCCGCCTGGCCGCGCCGACCAGTTGGTCGTCCAGCGAACCGGACGCAGGAATCTTCGATTTGAGTTCCCGGCGCAGCTGCTTCAACGCCGTCGTTTTCACCTTGGTGCCGAAATTTGCGAGGTTCGTCCGGGCCTCTGGCAGTTGGTTGCGAAAATCCAGCGCGGCCGCAAATGCAAGAAAGCGGACCGCGGTGGCCTGGTCGGCCTTTTCGCCCTTTTCCATTTCGAGAACCGCGCGATCGAATGCACCATACTCATCGCCCCGCATGGTCGCCATCTCGAACAGTCTTTGCGCTTCCGCCGGGTTGCGCTCCACGCCCACGCCGTCGCGGTACATGCGCGCCAGGTTGCTTGGAGCGTAGGGCTGGCCGAGTTCGGTGGCTTTCTGAAACAGGGCCAGCGCCGTTTTGGGATCTTTATCGACGCCCGCGCCGGACAGATAGTTCCGGCCAAGCAGGTTCATCGAATACATGTCCTGCCGCTCGACGCCAGCCTCCAGGAAGGCAACGGCACGGGCCTGATCTGCGGTCACGCCGTTGCGGCCTTCGGTGAAGATCGCGCCGAGATCGTTCATAGCATATGTGTGACCCATCGCCGCCGCCTTGAGCAGCAGGTCCAGCCCCTTGGCTGTATCGCGCTCGACGCCGGAGCCATGGAACAAGGCTCGGCCCCACGACGTCATCCCATAGGGATCGCCCTTGTCGGCCGCAGCCGCGTAGAAGGTGTTGGCCTGTTTGCGGTCGACAGCCACGCCTGTTCCGGTCGCGTAGAGGTAGCCGAGTTCGAACACTGCGCGCACGTGTCCCCTATCGGCAGCCTGCTGGATGGCTTTCCTGGCCTGCTCCACCTTGCCGGCCGCAAGCAGCGCGCGCCCCAGTTCGTAGCGGAAGCGCGCGACATCGGGATATGCCTTCACCGCAGCCTCGCAGAGCTTCACCGCGTCGGCGCCGATTTCATTTGGCAGCAGGCCAGGGACGACGCCTTGAAGGTCGAGAGGTTCGCCGGCAGCCGAGTCGCACGGATCCACGCTTGGCGACAGTTTCATTTTGGCGGGTTTGGATACTGCGCTGTCCGCCCGAATTTCGAAGGCGATCTCGACCGGTGCGCTGGCGCCGATCTGGGGTTCATAGCGCAGCCCCTCGACTTCACCGACCGTCAAGCTCGATTCGGGCGACAGGGCTCGATCCGGCAGGGAGAGCGTTCCCGTTGCCGGATAGCTGGCAACCTTCAGGCTGACCGCCGAATCGTCTGTCGGGAGGTCCAAATTCAGAGCAACCGCGCCGATGCCGACCGGAACGTCGATCTCCCGATTCTCGATCGCCTCGGCCGCACCGGTCACATGAATGCCGCGCTGCAGCACCTGCTGCTTCTGCTCGGCTTCGAGTGAGGCCATCACCTGTTCGCCCTGGGCTCCTTCGCCGCTCTTAACCCGGAACACCAGCATGCCCTTGGCTTCGCCGCCCCAATTGTCGCGTGCAGCGTAGGCCAGCATATCCATCTCTTCCGGCTCGCCAACTCCCTTGGGGACATCCATCTGCAAATGCGGCAGATCCTTGCCCTGGATCAGATCTCCCGCTTCGACAACCTTGCCATTCAGCATCAGGCGTCCCAAGGCGGGCGGTCTTTCGATGCTGACGGTGATTGATCCGCCGTCGACCTCCACCGGTTCCGGGAGGTTGAGATCGACAGGCCCGACTCCCGACAACACGACTTTCTCCAACACGGGCGGTAGAGAGGGGCGGCTGCTGCGACGCATCAGAACGACTTCGTCGATGAGCGAAGAGTTCTCCCAGGGAACCTGCAGGCCCTTGGTAGCCTCAACTACATCCCGGCGCACGGTCGCCAATACCGTGCGAATCTCCTGGTTCGGAGCCAAGGCTCGACGAGAAAATGCGAATGAAAATGGGCTGAGGTCGCCGGCGCCGTCATAGGCAACCGCGCCGGGTTCGGTGGCGAAAGCGATCAGTGTGTTCAGCGAGCTTCTTACTTGCGCAAGGCCGGTGCCGCTGGCGGTAATAAGCTGGTCCCTGAGCCAATAGTCCTTGCGAGGGAATGGATTGTTGCGGCAGGCATCAAGGATGATCACCTGGATCTTCGATTTCGAACGCATCTGCTGCAGCACGTCGTTCAGCTTGATTGCCTGGACCTCGACGTCCGCCGCATCTTTCAACGAGGCATCGACAGGGATCAGGAAATTTTCGCCGCCGATCTGAAAGCCGTGACCGGAATAGTAGACGACAGCCACATCCGCCCCGTCCACGGCGGTAAGATAGTTGCGGAACTGGCCTTCAAACTGCAGCTTTGTAAGATTGCTCGCGACAAAAACATCAAAACCAGCCGATCGAAACGTGTTGGACACGTCCACCACATCTTTGGCCGGATTCTTGAGGGCCGAGATTTCTTGGTAATCGGAGTTGCCGATTACAAAGGCGACCCTTCGTTCGACTGCAGAAGCCTCGAAAGTCGTGACGCTTGCGAGCATGAATGCCGCAACGAATGCGCAACGTCGGAGCATGGCAAATCCCTTAACCGCTGTTACCTGGCGACCACAAGGACACAGCTTGCAGTGCCAGGTCCGTTAGAGAGCATGCTATCTGCCGAGACGGAAAAGAGAGAAAAAGCCGTCGCGACAGCGGTATATTCCTCACTTTGATCGAACCCTAAATTACATCAGAGGCCGGGTGTCCGCAATGATCGTCAAACGGTTTCTCAACCTGGCTATTTGGACCCGTGGTCGATTTGGTCCCCTCTCGGACTACGCGCGGCGGGCATTCTGATCGTGGCAAGTTGCAGCTGGTGTGGTCGGCGATGCCCCCGATAAAACACAGCTCGCGCGGGCGCACCTCAGTTTCGCCCAGCGACGAACGTCAACTGCCGCCTGCCAGGCCCGACGGCCGCCCTGCACTCTTGCCTTCCGTCCACGCACCACGCGTCGAGAGCGCCCGAGTTTTCCACTACTAATATCGGGCTACCCCTGATTTTCTCTAGCCACCGTTTCCGAGACTCAATTAGCGTCTTCTTATGGAACATCGGCACGCCATTCGAAGAATCAACGATGGGCTTTGGGAGGTCTACGACATAGACGACGGTGGGGTTGTCTTCGCAGACGGGGTGGCTCTGACAAATTTGCGGGATGACGAGGCACTCGACGCCCTGGAGTTGCTAAAGGGCGGATTCCTGGTTCCGAGCAGCGCTCCCAAGCCAGCTGACAGTTCCTTGGCGGATACGCTGAGGTCGACTATCCGCAAGATGAAGCACTGACGGCGGATAGCTGACGCACAAAAGCGCGCCGCTTGGCGGGCTCCCGGCAGGTTTCGGAATTGCGCTTTTTGGAAAACCGGTGAACTACATCAGCCGATGCGTTCGCTCGTCGAGATCTGCCACCCTATTTTCAGCGACGTCGCAGCCGCGATGCAGAAGGTATCGATCAATTTGCCCGCTCAAGGCTAAACGCGCCGCGGCGTCTCAAAACGAAAAGCTCTCCTTCGTTTGGTTGATGCCGGAACAATGCTCCGTCAGTAAGTTCGTACTGTATATTAGCAGGTGCTGTTATGAGGTTTTTGGCCGTTCAGGAACCGACCAACACATGGGCCGTGTTCGACACCACCGTGGATGTGCCTGCGGACTTCGCTGGCGCTTGCCTTATCGGCTTGACGCGGGAGCGGGCGGAGTGGCTCGCAGCGAGAGCCAATCAAGATGGATCGGTGAGAAGTAATTGGATCGGCCGGTTATCATCCCTGGAGCCTGAGCGCGGCGTGGTTCCATACGCAAATGTCGGAAATGGCTTATACCCGCAGGGACGATTCCAGTGACGGACGAAGAGGCCGCTGCGTTGGCAGCCAGAAACCAGCAGCCTACGTAAGTCCGACATCACCAGCAAAACCGATCCAGCGATCGGTTCTCCCCGGTTTGTATTCCTGCCCGAAGGACCACGGCTATTGCTGATCCGGCATCTCGGTATTCTCTTTGGGGTCCTTCTTGATCCCCGCGGCAGGCGAGGTGTCGGCCGGGGCGTTTCCACCTTGGTTTTGTTCAGCGGCCCTTTCAAATGGCGAGGTGCGCCAGCCCATATCGGCATACAAAAAGCCAATGAGAAAGCCGACGATAATGATCGCGGCTATCACCAGCGAAAGTATAGCGTTACGTCTCTCCATGTGCGGCTCCTTCCTGCGAGCCGAACAGCCAGTAGCGAAAATGGTTCCCATCTACCATGGATGCGCAGGAGACCCCTGAAGCTGCAGGTGATGGGAACTTCGCGCCGTGCCGGTGGTTGAAACGTAGGCGCTGCAAGCGGTGAACGCCATCCGTTCTTTCCGTCGCAGCAGGAAGGAGACACCATGGCCAACAAGAATACCACATCGAAGCCGGCAATTCGGCAGGCGAATGCCGACGGCTTACGACGTCCAAGGCGGGACGCCAACGATACTGATGCGGGAGCGACACCGCCGACGCCAAAGACCGCTGGGACCTCGAAGCCATCGACTGCTCCGCTGGACAATCCGGTGGCGAACCGCAATGCCGGCCGGCCGCGCCAGTCAGGCACCACGCCACGGCCGACGGAAAAGCCGCTGGACTGAAAGGCGATGGCCGGGCTCGTACGGGACGGCGGCTGCTGTGCGGCGCTGTTCGCTTCAAGGTGATCGGCGCACCGCTACGGGTCGGAATCTGCCATTGTCAGGATATTTCGGCAATATGGGCGCGGTCGTCCTCGGCCCTGCGGCGAAAGTCGAACATGCGTCCATGCATACCGAGGCGGCTGAGGCCGCGATCCTCGACGTCAATCTCAATGGGCGGCGGGTGTTTCCGATCGCAGACGAGCTGATGCGCCGCGGCGTGCCCTTCGTCTTTTTCAGCGGTGACGAGGACATCGTCATTCCCGAACGTCTGCGGCACGCCAGCAACCTTCGAAAATCGTCTGACAGCTACGCCGTCTTCGATGCCTTGTTTCCTCTGGAAGATCGGCCTTGGCGGGAAGCCCTCTGCTTCTGGGGACGTGGAGGCTTCCGCCCGCCGGGTCGAGCGAACGCTGGAGCGCGCCATCGGCGAGATCGACAGGCGGCGGGCCGGCGTGTCGACCGAAGACTGGCTGAACGGCATCATGCGAAATGTCGCTAGATCGAGCGGGGCGAGCCTGTTGCACTGAGGCTGCGATTCTTTTCCAAATCTGGAATGTTTGGAAAAACCGGCTGGTTTTCCAATAGTCCGAAAAACGCGCAAAAACAGCGAGCTAGAGGGAAGTTCTCTGTCAGAATGCGAGGCGCACCTTAAGAGCTACCCGACACCGCTGACATAGCAGCCTCCTCAGCCTTTCCGGTTGCGGTCGACGAACTTGTTGAATCGGCTGGTTTTCCCGCCGCCGGTTTCGTCCTGGTAGAGGAAGGCCAGGTTGTTTTCGTCGAAGATCCGAAAGAACTCATCCCATTCGATGGCTTCGAACTCCTCCTCGGGCTCGCCAAAATCGATCCGCAGGATGCCGCCTTCGCCCTTGGTCCGTATAGCGGCAGGCCGCCCGCCTCGATCTTCGGCCCACTGGCGGATCTCGTCATGATCGGTAGTCGTCTTCGACTCAGACATCGGAATCTCCTTTCGATCCCAGATTTTGGCAGGCGCGTGATCCTCACGATCCGGTCTGCTTGCTGTGCGGCGGAACCGGACCGCTAGACGCATACCCGCTTTCCCGACCACGCGCCGGATGTGCGCCCTAACGCCAAAGAAGCTGCAATGTTCCAGCCCATAGCCAGCACTGGTCGCGCGCCGCCACGTCGGTTTGCGAGCCTCCCCAAAAACCATCTTTGTTGAAGCAGAGGGAACAAACCTTTTGCCAAACAGTTCGGGGCGCCAAGGCCATCTGCGCAAGGAGTTGTCGTGAAACGCATACTGGTTACAGGAGGGTGCGGTTTCATCGGCCGCCACGTCGTCCAGGAACTCGTTGAACATGGTTATGCTGTCTGCATTCTCGATGCGCTGCTGGAACAGGTGCACGGTAGCGAGGCGACCAGCCTGCTGGCAGGGGCCGAACTGATCAAAGGCGACGTTCGCAACCGCGACGCCATCGCCGAGGCGCTCCAGGGCGTCGACGCCATTATCCATCTGGCGGCCGAGGTCGGCGTCGGCCAGTCCATGTATGAGATCGCCCGCTATGTCGGCGCGAACGACCTCGGCACCGCCACTTTGCTTGAAGCATTGATCAAGCGTCCAGTCGAGCGGATCGTCGTCGCTTCGTCGATGAGCGTCTACGGCGAGGGTCTCTATGCCACGCCAGGCGGCCGGCGCGTCGACAATGCACGGCGGCAGGCTAACGACATCAAGAGCGGCCAATGGAATCCGCTGTCGGCGGCGGATGAAAGTCTGTCGCCCCTGCCGACAGACGAGGAAAAGCCGGTCGACCTCGCCTCTATCTATGCGCTGACGAAATATGCCCAGGAGCGCGCCGTGCTGATCTTCGGGGATGCCTATGGCGTCGACGCGGTGGCGCTGCGCCTGTTCAACGTCTTCGGCGCCGGACAGGCGCTGTCAAACCCGTACACCGGCGTTTTGGCGAATTTCGCTTCACGCCTCGCCAACGACCAGCGGCCCATGATTTTCGAAGATGGCGAGCAGAAGCGCGACTTCGTCCATGTGCGCGACGTCGCCCGCGCCTTCCGCCTGGCGCTGGAACAACGCCAGGCGCGCGGCCACGTCATCAACATCGGCAGCGGACGGGCCTATGCGATCAGCGAGGTCGCCCGGTTGCTCGCCGACGCTATGGGTGTGCCGGAACATCGGCCTGAAATCCTTGGCAAGGCGCGCGCCGGCGATATCCGCAATTGCTTCGCCGATATTTCGAAGGCGCGCGAACTGCTCGGTTTCGAGCCGCAGCACCGGCTGGAGGATTCACTCGACGAGTTCGTCGCATGGGTTCGCA
>NZ_RZSW01000185.1:0-10791 GCF_003997375.1 Mesorhizobium sp. M5C.F.Ca.IN.020.29.1.1
CTCTATGGCCCGCCTGAAATGCCGCTGACGCTGCCGCGCCGCGGCGCCAAGGGGAACGCCGCCAAGACCACGAAGGACCTGACCGAGCATGTCTGGGCCGGCGGCAACATCAAGCTCACGCTTGTCGCCACCGACGACGCCGGACATACGGCAACCAGCGAGATTAAGACGCTGGTGATGCCGGAGCGGCCTTTCTCCAACCCGCTGGCGAGGGCCGTGATCGAGCAGCGCCGCGTTCTGGCGCTCGACGCCAACTCCAAGAGCCGCGTGCTCGACCTGATGGACGCGATCACGCTCAGGCCCGAAGATACGTTCGACAACATGGCGCACTACCTCGCCATCATGAGCGCCCGCACCCGGTTGAAGATGGCTGACAGCGACGACAAGCTGCGCGACGAGGTCGCCTATCTGTGGGAGATCGCGCTCGGCATCGAGGAAGGCAATCTTTCGGAGGCCGAGCGGCGGCTGCGCCAGGCGCAGCAGGCGCTGCAGGACGCGATCAAGAACGGCGCCAGCGACGAGGAAATCGACAAGGCGATGAAGGAACTGCGCGAGGCGATGAACCAGTTCCTGCAGGAATTCGCCCAGCGTGCGCAGCAGAATCCGAACGCGCCGCAGATGCAGCAGAACGGCCAGGAACTGCGCCAGAGCGACATCGAACGCATGATGGACCAGATCGAAAACCTGGCGAAATCAGGCGATCGCGACAGCGCGCAACAATTGCTTTCGCAACTGCAGGACATGATGAACAATCTGCAGGCCGGACGTCAGCAGCAGGGCGGCCAGCAGAACAGTGAAATGCGCCAGCAGATGGACAAGCTCGGCGAGATCATGCGGCGCCAGCAGGAGATGATGAACGAGACGTTCCGCATGGACCAGATGCAGCGCGGCCAGCAACAGCGCGGGCAGAATCGCGACGAGCAGCTCGGCGAGAACGGTGAGCAGGGCCAAATGGGCGAGCAGCCCGGCCCAGGTGAAGACCGCGATCCGCTCGGCCGGCCAATGACGCCGCAGGAGTTCGCCGACGCGCTGAAGCGGTTGCAGGAAGGCCAGGGCAAGCTGCAAGGCGACCTCGACCAGCTGAGAAAAGGTCTCGAAGGCATGGGTCTCGAGCCCAATGAAGGGTTTGGCGAGGCCGGCAAATCCATGGGCAATGCCGAACAGGCGCTTGGCGACAGCGATGGCGACCAGGCCGTCGGTCACCAGGGCCGCGCGCTGGAAGCGTTGCGCAGGGGCGCCAAGGACATGATGAAGCAATTGCAGGCCATGCAGGGCGACGAGGGCGACGGCGAGCGGGGCGGCCGCCAGCAGAATGCCGACCGCGATCCGCTTGGCCGGCCACGCGCCACCGAGGGCCCTGACTTCGGCGATTCGGTGAAGGTGCCGGACGAAATCGACGTGCAGCGCGCCCGCCAGATCCTAGAAGCGATCCGCAAGCGGCTCGGCAACGCGCTCAGCCCCGATATCGAGCGCAGCTATCTGGAGCGGCTGCTGGAGCTGAAGTAAAGCCGCTCCGCTCTAGCGGTTGGTGAACGCCTCGCGGATCGCCTCTTCCATGCCGTCGATGGCCTCGCCGGAAGCGTTCGGATTGCGGCGCAGCACCACGTTCGAGGAATCGATGTCGCCGAACCCATCCGCGGCCGTAAGTTCGCGGCAGCCGGCCGGGATGTTGCTGCGCGAGATCGGCGCGATCGCCAGCCCGGAGGTGACGGCGAGCCGCAGGCCGCCATTGGTGTCGCTAGTATAAGCGACACGATAGGCGAGACCGCGCTGCTCCAGCGACTTGATCGCGAAATCCTTGCACCAGCCGGCACGGTTGTAGAGCGCGATCGGCACCGGTCGCTCCTCATGCATGTGATGCAGCTCCGACGTTACCCATACGGTCGGATCATGCATCAGCACCTCTCCGCCGGAGAGGTCCTGCCACTCGAACACCACCGCCAGATCGAGGTCGCCGGCGGCGAGCGCCGCGATCTGCGCACCCGAATGCGCGTAGCGGACGGTGATGTCGACCTGAGGATGGCGCTTGGCAAAAGCGCCGAGCGCGCGCGACAGGATCGCGTGGCCATATTCTTCTGGAATGCCGATGCGCACCGGCCCGCCAAGCGGCGCCGCGACCATCGAGGCCGCCGTCTCGTCCAGCAGCGACACGATCCGGCGGGCGTTGACGATGAGTTCGGCGCCGCGTCGCGTCAGCGCCACACCGCGCGAGCCGCGCTCGAACAGACTGTCGCCGAGCACATCTTCGAGCTTCTTCATCTGCATCGAAACCGCCGATTGGGTACGGCCGGCCTGCTCCGCTGCCTTGGTGAAATTGCCGGTATCGGCAACCGCTACGAAGGTGCGCAGCAGATCGCTGTCGAGCGTGGGCTTCATTTGTCCGCCATAAGAAATTCTGATTGCAGGTATCATTCCAATTCGTTTGCAACATGTCAAACGGCGGATAATAGTCGCTTCACCCATTGGATATGCGGCTGCGAAATCGGCTGCGGACCAATATAGAGTCCTCACTCGTACCCGCTGCCCGAAACGGTGGCGGGTTCTTTTTACCCCGAACGCAGGCCCGGTTCCGGGCCGCACTGCAAGGAGCCGTCGAACGACATGCAGAACCGGATCGTTCTCGGCATGGCAAGCCTTTGCCTCGGCGTTCTGGTGTTCTCGCTCCAGGATCCGCTGATCAAGGCCGTGTCGGGCACCTATCCGGTGACCGAGGTGATGGCGATCCGCTCGATCGTCGCCCTGCCCATTCTTCTCGTGCTGGTTCATGCCGATGTCGGGCTCCGGGCGATCTTTTCAAAGCGATTTCGCATGCTGACGACGCGCGCCTTCATCCTGTTCACCTCCTACACGGTCTACTATCTGGCGATCGCCGCCCTTCCGCTTGCCGACGCGGTGGCGCTCTATTTCATGGCGCCGCTGTTCATCATGGTTCTTGCCGGCCCTTATCTCGGCGAACGGGTGGCGTGGCAGACGCTGGTCACCGTCATGGTCGGGATGCTGGGCGTGCTGGTAATGCTGCGGCCCGGTGCCGGGCTGTTCGACTGGGCGGCACTGCTGTCGCTGGCGTCGGCGGTGCTGTACGGGTTTTCGCAGTTGATGGCCCGCAAGATCGGCGACACCGAATCATCCACGGTCATGGCGTTCTATCAAAACGGCGTCTACCTCGTGGGCGCTGCAGCGGTCGCCGTGCTGTTCTGGCTGGCAGGAATAGCTCATGCCACGCATCCGAGCCTCGAATTCCTGGTCAGGCCATGGATCTGGCCGACGCGGATCGATTTTCTGACGATGGCCGCCTGCGGCTTCGTCGCTTCGGCCGGGATGATCCTGTTGTCGCAGGCCTATCGGCTGGCGCCCGCCAACAGCGTCGCCACCTTCGAATACACCGGCATCATCTGGTCGCCGCTGTGGGGTTTCCTGTTCTTTGCCGAAGTGCCGCGATCAACCACCGTCATCGGCGCCGCCCTGATCATCGGCGCCGGTCTGTTCGCGCTCCATTCCAGTCGGCGCCGGGGCAGCACGCCGGCAATCGCGGCAACCTGCGATCCGGCCTGACTGCAATCAGGCTTTGGCCGCTAGGCAAAACAGGCGAGCGCCTGTTCGACACGCGCGCGGATTTCGGCCAGCGTGAACGGCTTTTGCACGACGTCCACAATGACACCGTTCAATTCCTCGGCGCGCTCGCGCTGGTCGGCATAGCCGGTCATCAGCAAGATCTTCATCGCCGGAAAAAGCGACGCCGCCGATTTGGCCATTTGGATGCCGTCCATTTCCGGCATCCGGATATCGGAAACGACAAGGTCATAGCCGCCACGTGCTGCGCGGATCAGGGCAAGCCCTTGCGCGCCGTCGGCGGCGATGTCGATCATATGCCCGGCGCGTTCGAGCGCGCGGCCGGCGAGGGTGCGGACGGAATCATCGTCCTCGACGATCAGGAGCTTTGCCATAGCGGAATGTTTGGCGGGGAAAAGTTGACTTTTCCTGAACCGCAAACGGCATCGAAGATAAATCTATGCGTCGCCCTTGACGACGCCGACAAACGGCAATTCGCGAAACGCGTGGGCGACATCCATGCCGTAGCCGACGACGAAATAGTCGGGGCAGTCGAAGCCGACATAGTTGGCGTTGAGCGCAGTCTGGCGGCGCATGCGCTTGTCGAGCAGCACGGCGATGGCGCAGCTTTTGGCGCCGCGCGACAGCATCAGGTCGCGGGTGAAGGACAGCGTCTTGCCGGATTCGAGAATGTCGTCGATCAACAGCACGTCGCGGCCGGTGACTTCATTGTCGATGTCACGCAGCACCCTCACTTCGCCGCTGGTGGTACCGGCGCCGTAGCTGGAAATGAAGATGAACTCGACCTCGGGCGACAGGCCGACATCGTGCATGGCGCGGATAAGATCGGCGGCGAAGATGAACGATCCTTTCAGCACCGAAATCACCAGAAGGTCCTGATAATCGTGCCCAGCGATCTCCTTGGCGAGCTCCAGATTGCGCCGGGCAATCGCCGACGCCGAAAACAAGACCTCGATATTCTTGCCACGCACGATTGGCATTAGCCGCCTTTCCAGAAATGATCGCCCCTAATTGGCGAAGGTGACCGAGACGGTCTTGACCCCGTTTCTAGGCACGTCGAGCCGGCTGGAAAAGCCAAATCTTTCGCCGGGCGCCAGCGAACGGTTGAATGTCTCCAGCGTATAGCGGGTTGTGCGCCTGTCATTGCCGGTGACCCGGATTTCCAGCGGCGGCAATGGCAACGGGCTGGCACCGTCATTCGCGGCCTCGCCACCGACGAACAGGACAGATTCCGGCCCGGACGCATCGATACGCGACGTAACGCCTGAAATGGTGAGTGCAGCGCCCGTCTCCTGTGCCGCGAGAAGAAGCGGCGCCTGGCGCACCAGCGCGTGCCCGCCCGAGATCCAGAAGGCTGCAAACGCCACGCTGAGGCCGGCGATCCAGAAGATCGGCCCGCCGCGCGACGCCCGCAGCCGTTCCATCGCGGCTTTCGGCTTGCGCAACATGTCCATGCCTTCGAGCGATGGCGTGGCGATCACCCGCGAAAGCGGCGGTGAAAGGTCCATGCTGGTGGTGAGGCGCGGCAGCACCTCGAAGTCGGCATCGACGACGTCGGCGGCTGGATCACGCAAGATGCGTTCCGGCGCAGGATTTGCGGCCGAATCGGTCATGAATTCGCCGGAAACCGGGCGCGCGGTTCGATCGTCAGCCATCACGGCCCCAGCACTACGGCACTTGTTAGTCTTCGTTTCTTTTGCGTAAACGGAAATGGTTAACGCTTCCCGACCGGAACCCTTGTGACGCGCCTAAAAAACCTCCGAATTAACCCCGGGTTAACCATGCCGGCCGATGGTCTCTTCTCAGAGAAGGCTGGCTCGTCGCCGCCGCAAGTTTCAGGTCGTCGAACGTGATCCGCTTCGAAAATGTCGGCCTCCGCTATGGCATGGGTCCGGAAATCCTCCGCGACATTTCCTTGCATATACCGGAGCGCTCCTTCCAGTTCCTGAGCGGCCCTTCGGGCGCCGGCAAGACGACGCTGCTGCGGCTTTTGTTCATGTCGCTCAAGCCGACGCGCGGGCTGATCACCATCTTCGGCAAGGACCGCTCGCGCATCTCGCGCACCGAGCTGCCGCATCTGCGGCGGCGAATCGGCGTGGTGTTCCAGGACTTTCGCCTGCTCGACCACATGACGACCTATGAAAATGTGGCCTTGCCGCTGCGCGTGCGCGGGCGAGAGGAGGCGAGCTACCGCACCGACGTGACCGAATTACTGAAATGGGTCGGCCTTGGCGAGCGCATGCATGTGCTGCCGCCGGTGCTGTCGGGTGGCGAGAAGCAGCGCGCCGCAATTGCCAGGGCGCTGATCGAGCAGCCCGAGATCCTGCTTGCCGACGAGCCGACCGGCAATGTCGATCCCCCGCTGGCGCGACGCCTGTTGCGGCTGTTCATCGAACTCAACCGGCTGGGCACTGCGGTGGTGATTGCAACGCACGACCTCGGCCTGATGGAACAGGTCGACGCACGGCGCATGATCCTGGCCGGCGGAAGGCTGGATATCTATGACTGACCTTTCCGTTCACCATGCCGAAGACCAGCACGCCGGTAAGGCTGCGACGACGCAGCGCGCTCAGCGCAAGATGGCGCCGATCGTGCCGGCGCAGAACATCGCCGGCCGGGCACTGGTCCTGGTCATTGCCATCATGACTTTCCTCTCCTGCCTGACCTTCGGCGCAGTGACGCTGGTGCGAGACACCGCCTCGGTCTGGGAGAACCAGATATCACGCGAGGCGACCATCCAGATCAAGCCGGTAGATGGCCTCGACATGGAGGCAGCACTTGCCCAGGCCTCCCAGATCGCCGGTGAATTTCCTGGCGTGAAGAGCGCCAGGATCGTCGACCGCGATGCCACGGCGCGGCTACTGGAGCCGTGGCTGGGTTCGGGTCTCAACATCGACGAGCTCCCGGTGCCGCGTCTGATCATCGTCACCATAGACGAGAACAACCCGCCCGACTTCGCCGCAATGCGCGCCGCGATCACGCCGAAGCTCCCCAGCGCAGCACTTGACGACCATCGCACCTGGGTCGACCGGCTGGTGGCCATGGCCCGTACCACGGTGACAATCGGCATTGCCGTGCTGGCGCTGATGCTGTCGGCAACCGTGCTGACCGTGGTGTTCGCAACGCGCGGCGCCATGGCCGGCAACGGCCACATCATCGAAGTGCTGCATTTCGTCGGCGCCGAAGCGCGCTTCATCGCGCGCGAATTCCGCCACCACTTCCTGGTCACCGGCATGAAGGGCGCAGCCGCCGGGGGTGCGGCGGCGGTGCTCGTCTTCATCGTCTTCTCATGGTGGTCGTCGCGCAACATGGCAACGCCGGAGGCCGATCAGGCGACCGCCTTGTTCGGTAATTTCGCTATCGGTTCGGCGGGCTATCTCGGGGTCGTCCTCATGGTGCAGGTCATCGGTGCGCTGACTGCGGCAACCTCCCATGTCACCGTCGTCACCTATCTCAGCGACATCGATGTCCGCCAGCCGGACGCGGGGTGATCACGAATAGAGAATTAGCGTAACGTAATGTGTGCTCTTCCACCTACTAAACGCCGCATTTCGGGGTTAACGATAGAGACGATGGACGCGCGCGAGTCGACCGGAACGGCTGGACAGTTACCCTTGGTGATTGGGCCATCCAGCGAGCGCGTCACGCCCGGCCGATTGGCGGGCGCATTGCGCATCTCCGCTTTCTTTCTGCTCGTGCTGGCAACGCTGTTTGCCGGCGGCTTCGGCTGGTTCGCCAACACTGTCAGCCGTCTCGCGACGCCTATCAATCCGGCAAAAGCCGATGCCATCATCGTGCTGACCGGCGGCCATTCGCGTCTCGACGCCGCTATGGGTCTGCTGGCGTCCGGCAAGGGCGAGCGGCTGCTGATCAGCGGCGTGCATCCTTCCGCCAGCCGCCGCCAGCTTCAGGTCGCGACCCGCGGCGACAAGAAATTGTTTTCCTGCTGCGTCGATATCGACCGCGCCGCGCTCGACACGATCGGAAATGCCGAGGAAAGTGCCAAGTGGGTGGAAGATCACGCCTATGGCACCGTGATCCTCGTCACCAACAACTATCACATGCCGCGCAGCCTGCTGGAAATGGGCCGGCTGCTCCACAAGGCCAAGCTCGAGCCCTATCCGGTTGTCAACAGCAACCTTGGCAATGGCGGCTGGCTGACCAAGCCCAGGGCGCTGCGCGTGCTGTTCACCGAATATAACAAATATCTGCTGGCGCTGGCGCGCGGCATCGTGCCGGTGAAACCAACGCCAACCGGCATCGCGCTGGCCGAGGCTGCTGCGCCGAACTGACCTATATCATTCCTTGACCGTGGCGCATGAGGCGCTGCGCAGGCGCGCGATCTCCTGTTCGAGACGTTCGATACGCTTGTCCCGCTCGGCCAGCGCCGCCGCGACGTCGGCAGCTTCGAACCGTTGCGGAATATGCTGCGGGCAATTGGAGTCCCAAGCCGAAACCGTGAACAGGATGATTTGTTCGGGGCGGGCCTTGTAGCCTTCCGGCATCAGCTTCGCCATCAGTTCTGCGTCGTCCTCGACGACACGCGCGCTGCCCCAGATCTTGATGCGCTGTCGGTGCGCATAGTCGATCAGGAACAGGAATGCGCGGGGGTTGTCGTCCAGATTGCCCTGGGTGATGAATTGCCTGTTGCCGGAGAAATCCGTGAAGCCGATCGTCCGCTCGTCGAGCACCTTGAGGAAGCCGGCCGGCCCGCCGCGATGCTGGATGTAGGGCTGGCCGTCACCATTGGCCGTTGACAGAAAGACGCTGGTCTGCGCCTCGATGAAGGCGGCGAGATCGGCCGTGATATCAGCTTGCCAGCCGCCGCGCTCCTCGACGCGGGCATAGGCCACGCGTGAGCCTTTGCGGGCCTGGATCGCCTTGACGGTCGGCGTAAAGGCAACATCGCTGGTGAAGGCGTGAGCATTCATGGAACCTCCTTTGCAGGCAGAGCTGCGAGCCGTAGTCAGCAAAAAATAAGGCCTTCCATCCTCCGGATGCAGATGGCATAGATGCAACCAATCCTTCCATTTTTCGGGAGAACCATGGATCGCCTCGAGGCCATGTCGCTTTTCGTCGCCGCGGTGGAGGCCGGCAGCCTTTCGGCCGCCGGACGCCGTTTCGGCATCCCACTTGCAACGGTCAGCCGCAAGGTCTCCGACCTGGAGCGGCATCTGAAGACGCGTCTCCTGAACCGCTCGACGCGGCAGCTGACGCTGACCGACGCGGGTCACGCCTACCTGGCGGCCTGCCGTCGCATTCTCGACGAGGTCGGCGAGGCCGAGCGGGCCGCCGCCGGCGAATACAGCGCCGCGACGGGCGAACTGATCATCACCGCACCGATCGTCTTTGGCCGCCTGCATGTGCTGCCGGTAGTCACCGGCTTCCTCGCCGCCTACCCTGACGTGACTATCCGCCTGATGCTCGCGGACCGGATAACCCAGTTGAGCGAGGAGCATATCGATCTCGCCGTCCGCATCGGCGAGCTTCCCGACTCGAGCCTGGTGGCCACCCGCATCGGCTCGATCCGGCGCGTCGTTTGCGCGAGCCCGGCCTATCTGGCTGAGCACGGTATGCCGGAGACCCCGAGAGACCTCGCGGCACATAACTGCATCACCTTCGAGGGGCTCACCGCTCCCGCCGCATGGACTTTTGCCACCGGCAAGACCGAGCTCGCCGTTCCGATCCGCTCACGGCTTCGGGTCAACACCGCGGAAGCGGCGGTCGACGCCGCGATTGCCGGCGTCGGGTTGACGAGGGTGCTTTCCTACCAGATCACAGCTGCGGTGCGGGCGGGCACACTCTGCACCGTGCTGGAGGCATTCGAGCCGCAGCCATGGCCGGTCAGTCTCGTGCATGCCGGCCAGGGTCTGCTGCCGGTGAAACTGCGTGCGTTCGTCGATTTCGCCGCCCCTCGCCTGAAGAAGCGGCTGATGCAAGCGACCTGGCAGGCCTGACGAACGGATAGCGGGTCAAGTCGGATCGATTTCGCATCGTTTCCTTTTTGCCCGCGCTTGGTGTAACCAACGCACACCTCCTCACCGGGCACTTCCCCCATGCTCCTTATCCGCTCGCTGGCGTTCAACTTCGTCTTCTATGTCAATCTGATCGTCCAGATGATCCTCTGGACCCCGTACTATTTCCTGTCACCGCGCCACCGCGCCTGGTTCGTGCCGAAATTCTGGTCGCGCACAAGCATGTGGCTTTACGACAAGATCGCCGGTACCAAAAGCGAGATCACCGGCCAGGAAAACCTGCCCGAAGGCTCCTTCATCCTGGCGCCCAAGCATCAATCCTTCTGGGATGCGATTGCCTTTTTCCCCCTCCTGCAGGATCCGATCTACATCCTGAAGCGGGAACTGACCTGGATCCCGTTCTTCGGCTGGTACATCTTGAAAATGCGGATGATCCCGGTCGACCGCGGCAGCCGCTCGAAAGCATTGAAGGCAGTCGTCGCCGCGACCAAACAGGAGCTGGCCCGCAATCCCCGCCAGCTGATCATCTATCCCGAGGGTACGCGCCGAGCGCCGGGCGACGAGCCGGCCTATAAATACGGCATCGTCGAGATCTATGCGCAGCTTGGCATTCCGGTGGTGCCGGTCGCCCATGTCGCCGGCCTCTACTGGCCGCGCCGGAAATTCCTGCGCTATCCCGGCACGATCAAGGCCCGCTTCCTGCCGCCGATCCCACCCGGGTTGGACAAGCAGGAATTCATGGAACGGCTGATCGGTGAGACGGAAGCCGCCTGCGACCAGCTGCTCGTCGAGGCCTCCAATGCGCCGAACCCGCCGCCTATGCCGCCGACGGCGGTGAAGCGGCTGAGCGAGCTGGCCTCCGATACCTCGGCCTGAACTGCAGCCTGGCCGATAATATCCTAGGGAATCACAGCCAGTGCCGTCGTCAAAACCAGCGTCGCCGCGAACGTCAGATTGATGATCCGCGAGGCCAGCGGTTTGCGCAGGAAGCGCGCAAACGCTGCCCCGGCGAGAAGCCAAAGGGCATGGATGGCGACGATCATCGGGGCGAGGACCGCCAGCTTGAGGCTTGCATCAAGCTCACCGGCGGACGACGTGCCGGCGAACACAGCGGCAATCGCCACATAGGCTTTAGGGTTCGCGACGGCCAGAAGAAACCCACCCAAGAACCGTGGGAAGTGCGGCCCCGCCGGTACGCGCAGCCAGAGGCGGAGCCGTTGCTATCTTGAAGGCGAGGTAGAGGATG
>NZ_RZSW01000186.1:0-10783 GCF_003997375.1 Mesorhizobium sp. M5C.F.Ca.IN.020.29.1.1
GCGCCGTCTCGACCCGCCGCCCCCACACGGCGCGTGATGCCGTCCGCATCGCCTATGGCGACGAGGCGATGGCACGGGAGGCCGATACGCCGTCGAAGGTCAGCGAGGCGATCGAGGGCGGAAAAATAGCCATCACCTCGAACGAGATGCTGGTCACCAATCCGCTCATTGACGTCGTTATCGACGCCACCGGCAAGCCCGGCGTCGCCGCCGATTTCGACCTGATGGCGATGGAGCACGGCAAGCATCTGGTGATGATGAATGTCGAAGCCGACGTCACCATCGGCTGTTATCTGAAACAGCAGGCCGACCGGCTCGGCGTTGTCTATTCGGTCGGTGCCGGCGACGAGCCGTCGAGCTGCATGGAGCTGATCGAGTTCGCCTCTGCGCTCGGCTATACCATCGTCTCGGCCGGCAAAGGCAAGAACAACCCGCTCAATCACGACGCCGTGCCCGACGACTATCGCGCGGAAGCGCTACGCCGCAACATGAACCCGCGCATGCTGGTCGAGTTCGTCGACGGCTCGAAAACCATGGTCGAGATGTGCGCCATCGCCAACGCCACCGGGCTGGTGCCCGACATTGCCGGCATGCACGGCCCCAAGGCCAATCGCGATGAATTGGCCAAGGTGCTCATCCCGCGCGCCGATGGCGGCATCCTGTCGAGGAAGGGCGTCGTCGACTACACCATCGGCAGGGGCGTGGCGCCCGGCGTCTTCGTCATCGTCGAGGCGACGCATCCGCGCATCATCGAGCGCATGGACGACCTGCATATCGGCCACGGCCCCTATTACAGCTTCTTCCGGCCGTATCATCTGACCTCGCTGGAAGTGCCGTTGACCGCCGCGCGCATCGCGCTCTATGGCAAGCCGGACATGGTGCCGCTGCCGAGGCCCGTCGCCGAGGTCTGCGCCGTGGCCAAGCGCGATCTCGCCGCCGGCGAGATTTTCGATGCGATCGGCGAGACCTGCTACCGCTCCTGGACCATGACTGTCGAAGAGGCTCGCGCCAACCGCGCGGTGCCAGTCGGCCTGCTCGAAAGCGGCAAGGTGCTGAGACCGGTCAGGAAGGGCGAGCTGCTGACATCAGACAATGCCGCACCCGACCCGACGACCAGGCTTTTCGCCTTGCGCCGGCTGCAGGACGAGACGCTGTACGGAGATTTGGGAAGTGATCGAGGTGCCTGAATCCGAATTGAAGCGGGAAAGTGGACGCATTCCTCTGGCCGAACGACTTGCAGCCAGTGCCCACGATCTCATAGCCGGAGAGGGCAAGGGCGGCCGGCCTGTGAACAAGGATGATATAGACGAGTTGTGGGGACATCCCTGATTTAGCCGACTCTCTGCGTCGTCACGGTTCTAACCGAGCGACCAGGGAACGACTTTTCGCATACCGATCTCGCGTAATCCGCAGTCCGCCATTACTTCCCCAACTCAATCGACCGCAGCCGCGCTGCTTCCACCGCTTCGGTGAGCAGATGGATCAGCCGGTCCCCGCCCATTAGCACGGCAAGTGCGGCGGCCGTGGTGCCGTTGGGGCTGGTCACCTGCTGACGCAGCACGCCCGGCGGCTCGCCGCTTTCGGCGGCGAGCGAGGCGGCGCCATAGACCGTCTGCATGGCGAGCAGCCTGGCGGTCTTTGTTGGCAGGCCAGCCTTCTCGGCAGCCACAGTCAGCGCTTCGATGAAATGGAAGAGATAGGCGGGGCCAGACCCTGACACCGCCGTCACCGCGTCCATCAGGCCTTCGTCGTCGATCTCAGTCACTTCGCCGCTCGCCGAAAGCAGATCGGCAACGAAACGCTTAGTGTCGTTGGAAACCAGTCGGTTGGAAAACACCACCATCATGCCCTTGCCGATCGCCGCCGGGGTGTTGGGCATGCAGCGCACGATCGGCGCGCGATTGCCCAAAATGGCCTCGAACGTGGCGAGCGGCGTTCCGGCGGCGATGCTGACGAAGGTCGTGCGGCCATCATTGAAGCGCTTGTACGCGGCGGTCACGTCGCGGATCACTTGCGGCTTCACCGCAATGACCACGAGGGCCGGCACTGCGTCCGCCGGAATACCGCCGGCCTCCGCGGCAGCACTGCAGCCGAGCGCTTCGGCACGCTTGCGCAGATCGGCATTCGGCTCAACCACGAAGACCGCCGCCGGGGGGAGCTTGCCCGATTTCAGCCAGCCCGAGAGCATGGCGTAGCCCATATTGCCGCAACCGGCGAGAACAAGCCTGATCGTCATAGAAAACCTCCGCTAGAGCATCGGACGCAAAGTGGTACCGGTTTGGGAAAATCCGATGCACAAACAAAAAGATGGCTTCCCATAGACGTTCGTGGCTGGGCGGGGAAGCCCTGTTGGAACGGAGGATCAGGACGGACCACGAACCGCCATCGGCCGCAGCGACACCTGCCTGAGGCCGAACATGCCGAACACGAAGAACAGCCAGACCGGGTCGGCGCGATGGAAGAAGAAGCTTTCGAGGAAGGCGTTCAGCGAGGCGAACAGCACCACCATCATGAAGAAGTCGCCGAGATAGATGTTTTCCTTGCGCAGGGGGATGCGCAAGTAATCGCGCAGCGGCGCGATCAGGAATGTGTAGACTGCCACGCAGAGCGCCGGGATGCCCATCAGCACGGCGATGTCGAGATAGCCGTTATGGCCGTGCACGATGGTTCTGATGTCCCAGGCCCGGTCGAAGGGCTGGTCCTGGTTTAAGAGCAGCGGCGTGCCCCAGAAGCTCTCGAAGCCGTAGCCGGTCCACGGCCGCTTCGCCAGCATCTCGCCGGCGAACTCCCACAGCGTCGTGCGTCCGGTGTAGGTCAGGTCGGGGAAATAGAGTGCCGCCAGATGCTTCACCGGCGGCAGGAAGACGATACCCAGCGTGCCGATCGCTGCGGCGATGATGGCCAGCGCGAACAGGATCGGCGTCCCGAGCCGCATGCCGATGAGGCTCGGCACCACGACGATCAGGATCGAAAACGGCACCAATCCGGCCGTCGTCTTGGAACCGGTGTGCAGCATGAAGATCATCGCCGCGCAAAAGATTGACGCGCCCCAGAGCCGCTGTCCGCGCCGGTAGAGGTACAGCCCGGCGAAGCTGAAGCAGGCCATGACAGGACCGGCGATGTTCTTGTGGGTGAACACGCCGCGCCACAGGCCGGCATGTTCCGGCTCGAGAGAATCGGTGGTGTGCAGCGCCTCGTGCGGAAAGACGATGAGCCCGATATAGGACAGGCCGATGACGACGACGATGGTGAAGATGATGACTTTCGAGAAAGCCTCGGCGTCACGCGGAAGCGCCAGGATTGTCGCCATCGTCAAGATGCCGATCAGCGTGAAGGAAGCGGCGCGCATGGCCGACGGCGGGTCGGTTGCCATCACCACCGACAGCACGAAGAAGCCCAGCATCAGCAGCCAGGACGGGCTGAGCAGCGAGCGCACAACGCGCGGATCGGCGAAAGCCAGCAGCGAGAAGATCGAGATCGCGCCGAGCGAGCCGAAGCCGAGCTGGTTGACGATGTCGCCGCCGTCGCCGGTCATTTCGGCGCCGGCCGGCTGGAAGGGACGGAACGACACCAGGATGACGGTGAACAGCAGCGCCGCGATCGCGGTCGCGACGCCGTCGCGTGTGAACGCCGCGCTGAGCGGCGCGCGTTCAGTTCTTCTCAGGCTGCCGGTATTGCTCATTGGCGTATCCGAATTCGGCAAGCAGGCGGCCGACAGCGACATGGATGGGGTATAAGGCCGTCGCCAATGACCCGGTCCGCGCCAGCCTGGCCGCGCCGCGAAATGGCGAGGCGGCAAGCAGCGCCAGGCTCTTCAAGAAAACCCTGGTGCCGGCGAACGGCGTGCCGGCCCGTTTCTTCTTCTCGACCAATGTCGAGATGACGCCGTTGCGCAGGCTGCGGGCGCGGATCCAGTCAGCTTCGACGCGTCGGGCCGGGACGCTTTCCCGCACTTGCGCCTCCGCGCACCAGCCAAGCACAAAGCCTCTCTGTGCGGCGCGGCTCAGAAAATCGGAATCGCCGCCGCCCATGAAGTTGAATTTCAGGTCGAGAAAGGGCGGCCCCATGGCGGTGAGCACGTTGCGGCCGACCAGCAGATTGCCGGAGGAATACAGCGCCGGCACACGCCCGGTCTCCCGGTAAGGTGGCGCAAAGACCGGGTGCTCAGCCCATCTGGCATGGGCCGCGTCGGCAAACACAGGCATTTGCGGGCCACCGACAATGTCGGCACCGAGCGTCTCGGCCGCCTTGCACATGCGCTCGAGCCAATGCGGATCGGCGATCTCGTCATCATCGATGACCAGCAGGTGCCTAAAATCAGGAAAGTGCAGGATCGCCGTCTGCCAACCGGCATTGTAGGCGCTGCAATTGCCGCGCTCATGCGCAATTATCACCATGCCTGATATCTCGCCGCGCTCGAACAGCGGCAGCGCCGCCTTGGCGCCGGCGCGCGCCTCGGCTTCGTTCTCCATCACGACGATTGCGAAGCGTCTGCCGGTGTCCTGGGCCTTGAGCGATCCCAGCGTCGCCAGCAGCTGCTCGGGCCGTTTGAAGGTCGGCAGCGTGACGACGACCTCGACGGCCGCCGCGACAAGTCCCGGCGACCGCCCCGCGGTCAATACCGAACCGTCCGATGGCAAAGGGATCATCCGTGTCCAGCCCGGGATGGTGAGTTTGGCTCTCGATAGCATCGCGACGATAACGTTTCGTTAATCACCTTTCGCCGACAAGCCCGCAAATCCGCAACGCCGGGCGACCAAATAGCTTCACTTAATCAAGGCTTCACCGCGCCTTGCTAGCTGGGTCAGCACTGGATAGGTGAGATGCATCTGCTGTTCGCCACATCGATCGTGCCCGACGGTGCTCTTGCCTCGGGCTATGAGATCGCCAATGCCGCCATCATCGCCGCGTTGCGGCGGGCCGGCGTGCGCGTCACCGTGATTGGCTTCACCTGGCCGGGCAAGCCTGCGAGCGATCCGCAAAACACCATCGTGCTCGGTGCCGTCGATGTGCGCACCGAAGGCGCGTCATCGCTGCAAAAGCTCGCTTGGGTTGCAAAGGCGATGCTCTCCGGCCTCACTTTCGCGTCGGTCAAGCTGCGCGTGGTCACCGGCAGCGAGGTCCGCGCCGCCGTCGAACGCGCCGGCCCTTTCGACGGCTATGTCTTGAATTCCGTGCAGTTCGCCGGCGCCTTCGAAAGGCTGTTCGCCGACCGGCCGTCGATCTTCGTCGCCCACAATGTCGAGCATCGTTCGGCGCAGGAGAACGCGGCTGCCGCGGGCGGCCTTTTCCAGCGCTTGTTGTTTCGCCGTGAGGCCAGACTGCTCAAGGCCATGGAAGAACGACTCTGCAGCCGGGCACGCTTCGTCCTCACGCTGGCCGACGAAGATCGCTCAGCACTCGGCGTCGCCTCCGATGACCGTTCGGCGGCGCTGCCGCTGGTGACTTGCGCCGAAGCGCCCGTGCAAAACGAACCGCGCCGTATTGATTGCGACGCGGCGCTGATCGGTACCTGGACTTGGCAGCCGAACCGCATCGGCCTCGACTGGTTCCTGAAAAAAGTGGTGCCGCATCTCAGGCCCGATTTTCGGGTCAGGATTGCCGGCGGCGTGCCATCGGGCCTCACGTCCGCGCATCCCGGCGTCGAGTTCGTCGGGCGCGTGCCGGACGCGCAGGCTTTCGTGCGGGGTGCCGCCGTCATCCCGCTGATCAGCACCTCCGGCAGCGGCGTGCAGCTCAAGACCGTCGAAACCTTCGAACTCGGCCTGCCTGCCGTCGCCACCAGCCATTCGTTGCGCGGCATCGACCATCGCCCGGTCAATTGCGTGGTGACCGATGATCCGGTCGCCTTCGCCGGCGCCCTGGAATCAGCAGTGGCCGATGTCAGGGACGTCGACGGCAGCGCTTTCCACCGCCGGCAGGTGAAGGCGCTCGATGCCGCAATCAGGCGCGGCCTGGAAAAGCTCGGGCCCGTCAGCCAGGAGGTGTTTGCATGAATATGCACACCGCCCGCGCCGCTTTCGGGGTCGACACTTTGAAATCGATCCTGGGGATCTCGGTCCTCGCCATTCGCTGGGACGACGCGGTCGCCCTGCTGACACGGTTGATTGCTGAGCGTCGCTTCACCAAGGTCACCTTTCTCAACGCTCACAACGCCAATGTCGCCTATACGGACCCGGTCGTTGCCGAGGCGCTCGACGATTTTCTCATCCTGCCGGACGGCGTCGGCGTCGATCTGGCGGCGAAACTGCTTTACGGGGCGTCGTTTCCGGACAATCTCAACGGCACCGATTTCATCCCTGCCTTTCTGCAGGCGTCCAGCAGGCCGCTGACTGTGGGGCTGCTCGGCGCGACGCAGGTCAACGCCGAAGCGGCGTCGAAGAAGCTGGCGGCGCTCGCGTTGCAGCACCGATTCGTGGTCATCCATGACGGTTATTTCTCTTCCGCCGAGGAGCCGGCGATCGTCGATCGCATCGCCAGATTGAGACCGGACGTGCTCCTTGTCGCCATGGGCGTGCCGCGCCAGGAATTGTGGATCGCGCGCCATATCGATGCGCGCCACTGCACGTTGCCGATCGCCGTCGGCGCGCTGCTCGACTTCATGAGCGGCACGGTGCCGCGGGCGCCGCTGTGGATGCGCCGGCTCAGGCTCGAATGGCTGTTTCGGCTGTGGATCGAACCGGGTCGCCTCTGGCGCCGCTATGTGGTCGGCAATCCCCTGTTCCTGTGGCGCGTCACCGGCCAGAAATTTTTGGGCCACCCCGCGCTTGCCAGAACTCGCCCTGGAGCAGGCCCCGGAGCAAGCCGTTGAACAGCCGGTTCGTGCCGAGCCCTGAGACCGACGTCCTTCGCCAGGCGCCGACGGCCGCGATCGTGACGGCAAGCTATGCGCCGGATTTGGAGCGTTGCCGCTTGCTGTGCGACACCCTCGACCGCTGCGTTACCGGCGTGGCGCACCACTATATTCTTGTCGAGCATCGCGACGTGGCACTGTTTCGCCAGCTGGAGAACAGCCGCCGCACGGTCGTCGACGAGCGGGACCTGTTGCCGCGCTGGCTGCATGCGTTCGACGATCCGCTCAGCCTGTTTCGCCGGCGCATCTGGCTCAGCCTGAAGACCATGCCGCTGCGCGGCTGGCATGTGCAGCAGCTTCGCCGCATCGCGATATCAGCACACGCCGGCGAAGACGTGCTGGTCTTTTGCGATTCCGACGTGGTCTTCCTCAAGCCTTTCGACAGCAGCGCCTTCTGGCGCGATGGCAAGGTGCGGCTGTTCCGCCGCGACGGCGTGCTGTCGGGTGAAGGCCATGAGGAACATCGCATCTGGTCGCGCAATGCCGGCTCGGCGCTCGGCATCGAACCATCAGAGGTTTCCACCCACGATTACATTTCGACGCTGATTGCCTGGCGCCGCGAAACCGTGACGGCGATGTGCTCGCGAATCGAGAAGGTCCACGCGCGCTGCTGGGTCGAAGTCGTCGGCGCGGCGCGCAAATTCTCCGAATGCATGATCTACGGCCGCTATGTCGACGACGTGCTCGACGGTGCCGGCCATTTCCACGGCTCGGAGGAGTTCTGCCGCGTCCACTGGACGGGCGAAGCGCTGTCGGATGACGAGTTCCGCCGCTTCGTCGCCGCCATGGCGCCGGAACAGGTGGCCATCGGCATGCAGTCCTTCATCGGCACCGATATCGGCCGCATCCGTCGCCTGATCGGGCTTGATTAGCCCTAGGGTCAAACCCGATCGCTCTGACGACCGGGTTAGACCGATAGTGTTCTCTAATGGGTCAAGGGCGGCGGCTCAGAAAAGCCCGAAGCGAAGCTCGCTTATAAAGCCCTCTAACCGAGGAAGCTCCGCAGACTGCCCGCCGATAGAATTGCGATGATGACGGTGGGAAGGATGGACATCCTTGTGGCTGCGACCATGGTGACCGCAAGCGCGATTGTATCCGCGGGATGACCTGTCACGAAATCGGGGGCAATGACCGTTATCAGAACGCAGCCTGGCGCGCTTTCCATAACCATTCTCGTCCGCGCACCAAGGCTCCAGTTGCGCAGGAAGACGTAACCGCCGATTCGCGTCAGATAGGTGACAGATGCCATCAGCAGGATGGCAAGGAGATACATCGGGTCGATCATGACGACCTCGCCCAGAAGAATGCGGCCACGACACCCGACAGCGCGCCGGCCGGCACATACCAGGCGCCCGGCGCGACAAGATACGTCGCTGCTGCGACGAGCAAACTGACAAGCCACGGCAAGGCCGCCGAAACGCCCTTCCACATGCCCGCAAGCATGACGAGGAACACGGCGGGAAATGCCATGTCGAACCCGTAGCGGGTGACGTCGCCCAGCACGGGGCCGACAAGCGCGCCCACTGTCGTGAAAGCAACCCACGTCAGGTAAAGGCCAAGTGAAACGCCGAAATAATACCCAAGGCTCAAGCTCGTGCCCGACTTTCGCGCATCGGCGAGCCCCATGGCCCAGCTCTCGTCGCACATGAAGAACAAGACCAGGAATGCCTTGCGCTTGGGCAGATGCCGGATCAAAGGAGCTAGCGCCGCCCCCATGAGAAGATGCCGGCTGTTCACCAGGAAGGTGATCGCGACGATCAACAGCACATGGGGTGGTGACGTCCACAATTCGACCGCGGCGAACTCCGAACCGCCGCCGAAGTTGAGGCCCGTCATAAGAGGCACTTCGAGCGCAGTGAATCCTTTTTGAGCTGCTTGCGAACCGAGGACCAGCGCGAATGGGATGAAGCCGAACATGACAGGAAACGACGCCTGCAGGCCGCGCCAGCTTTGGTGCTGGGTGCGCTCCGGAACGGAGGCCTCCGCCACATCCAAGTTGCTCATCTCTTTCAATCCTTTTTCCCCGCGCCTGCCCATTCCGGGCAGCTCCGCCTACCGACGGCGGAGGCATCGGATTGTCATGGCAGGCTTTCCCACGCGTCCGGCGTTCTGACCGCGGCTACGGCACGCGATCATCCATCTCGGGGTACAGCACAACACTTTCCTGTGCGGTCGGCTCGTTGCGCGCGCCGATGAAGACAGCCGGCCTCCTGCCTCGATTGACAGCGACGTGCAGCACGTTGGCTGGGATGTAGAGGTAATCGCCGGCATGCACGACATCCCGATACTGGAGTTCGTCCCCGCTCCGCATCTCCAACTCGTCTCCGCTCAACATGTAGAAGGCCGACTCATGGCGCTCATGGACATGGGCCTTGGTGCGCTGCCCGGGCGGGAGCGTGACAATACCCAACCACAAAGCCATTGCTCCAACCGTCTCCGAGCTTATTCCCGGCAGATAGTCCGATCCCTGGGCGGCCCGATAGGCCGCACCACCCTTGACAACCATAGCTTTGGTGCCGGCGGCCGCGGTCGTACCTGCTGCCGTCCGCTGTATCGACATCGTCATGTGGGCCTCCATTGTGCTAGTCTCGATCAACATGGCCAAGAGGATGACGAGACGACCGGCCAAAGTCCTTAAAGGGGAGGCGAAAAGTTCCGAATTCTTCCGAATCCGGTGAAGGCGGCGTAACATCGCGCCGCTTCGCGTTCGGGCCGTTCTTGCTTGACATGCAGTACGGCACGCTCATGCGCGAGGGAAAGCCTGTCGCGATCGGTCACAAGGGCTTGTTGCTGCTTCACGCCTTGGTGCAGGCAGCAGGGCAAGTCTTGAGCAAGGCGGCGCTCATCGAGGCGGCCTGGCCCGATACCATTGTCGAGGAGAGCAACCTGTCGGTGCAGATTGCAGCACTGCGCAAGCTCCTCGGGCCACAACCGGACGGCAGCGAGTGGATCGTCACAGTCTCCCGCACTGGGTATCGTTTTGCCGGCCACGTGCGCGTGCTGGACGCCGCGGCCGGCAGCAACCCTTCCGCCCTCCAGCAGCCGGCCGCCTTTCCCGAAAGACCGTCCATTGCGGTCCTGCCATTTGCCAATGTAAGCGACGACAAGGAACAGGCGTACCTTGCCGACGGCATCACCGAGGACATCATCACCGCGCTGACGCGGTTCCGGTGGTTTCGGGTGATCGGGCGCAATTCCAGTTTCGTCTACAAGGACAAGTGCCTCGGCTCCAAACAGGTCGCCGGCGAGCTCGGCGTCCGTTACGTGCTCGAAGGAAGCGTGCGCCGATCCGGCTCGCATGTCCGGGTGTCGGTGCAACTGGTCGATGCGGCTTCCGCCAGCCAGATCTGGGCCGAACGATACGAGATGGAACTGGCGGAGGCATTTGCCGTTCAGGATGCCATTGCCGAACGGATCACCGGCGCGATCGAGCCCGAACTGCTCAAGACGGAGTCGCTTCCGGCCGGTGCCCGCCACTCCGGTAATGTGACTGCCTGGGACGTGGTGCGGCAAGGTACCTGGCATTTCCACCACGTCGGCCAGAAAACGCATCTGAGAGCGCGGGAGCTGTTCCGCGAGGCGTGCAGGCTCGACCCCGACCTTGCGGAGGCCCATCTCTGGCTCGGCCGTGTGAGCGCCGGCATCGTCGCCTATGGTTGGAGCGACAGACCGTCGGAGGACATCAGGGAAGGTCTGGACGCCGCCTTGGTGGCGGTCCGGCTCGATGAGAAGAACCCCTATTCGCATTATGCGTTGGCCATCTGCAGCGCGTACGCCAACGCGCCCGAACAGGCCGTTCTCGCCGCAGAGAGGGCGGTCGAGATCAGCCCGAGCTTCGCCCTTGGCCACCTTGTCCTGGGGATGGGGCAGCTCTTCCGTGGGAGCGCATTCGAGGCGATAGCACCGCTCGAACGCGGCTTGATGTTAAAC
>NZ_RZSW01000187.1:0-10753 GCF_003997375.1 Mesorhizobium sp. M5C.F.Ca.IN.020.29.1.1
GTGTAGAATTCGCACCACGATAGGCGCTTACCGCGGAATGGTCGGTCGCTGTCGCTGGGTACGGTTGCTGCCATTGATGCTCCCTTCTGTCGCTATGTCTGGCCTTCATGCTGCTTCCTTCCAATGCAGAGAGCGAATGGCGTGGTCGTCATCATTTTCGCGAGGGAGATTGTCGTTCAACTCGTCGGGGTATCGGCACCACCTCTCGATTCCTCCTCATCTTTTCCAGTCCAGAAATCGACTAGAACACGGCGAAATTCGATTTCACCCTCATCGTTCACGCCGAGTTGGCGAAGCATCTCGGCAAACTTGTCCCTCGCCATCCTGTGGCCGTATGTCTCTTTTCTCGCCCTCTCTGGCGTCGTGGGCCGCTGATGGCCCATTGGCGTGGGCCGGTTCATCCTGCTCATCAACTGGCCCGGTATCGTGGGCCGGTGCGGAAATTTGCCTTGGGTTGCCAATTCCAGAACGTTGATGACGGGAACATAGCGGCTGGCGCCTTTGCCCTTTCCCCGCCCTTGGAAGGTGCGTACAACCCGTGTCCATAAGGGCATGATCGCGCGCTGCACGGCATAGCGCGACGGTACAACGGCACCGGCGGGCGCGCGTTGCTTCAGGCGGTCGATATCTGCTCATCCCCGATTTCCACAGGTTGGGACCGTAGCATATCAGTTCCAACGCTTATATTCCCTAGTGGAAACCATAGGAGTCTCTGTTGGAGCAGAAACGCACGATCGCCCCCTTTATTGGTGGCATGTATGGCAGCCTTGTTGCCCTCGCGTTGGCGTTCGGTTTCCGCTTCCTGATGATTCCCGATCCCGATCCGACCTCGCAAGCAACTATAGTCCTTTCAGGACTGGCCTTTTCGATCTGTTTCAGCCTGACCTTCCTGCGCGAGCATCGACGCCAAATTGCCGCCGCGAGAGAATTTCTAAGCCGGCCAAGATCGTATCAGGACTAATCTTTGCGTTCTGCAACGCAAAACCCCGAACCTCTCCAGATAGCGTCCGGGGCATCTGAAAAATTCAGTCGAACCAACCTGATGCAACAGGGCGATGCTGGCCGGCCGGCATCTCCTGCTGGCCGGCCATTCTAATGCCATTCGATTAAAATGCCCCTGTGTATATTAGCAATCGCTCAATTTGGCGCGTCAACAATGTCAGGGCGGCGGGTTAAAACCAAATGGGTGATGTCATGCGAAGCGACTTCGCCGCTGCGCGCGAGCTCTTGGAGTGTGCCCAAAACCGGCTCTGCGGCATGGACGAAACGAGCCAGCGCGTCAGCGAGGCGCTGGATTCCCTGATCGAGGAAATAGCCATCGCGGAATTCCGCAAGGCGCCATTGACCCTCGTGCCGTTTCCCCGTGCGCGGCCACCCAAGCATGCCCGGTAGAATTGCCGATCGTGCTAAATGTTGATGGGAATTCAGCGCCTGAGTGGCAGGCGCCTTATCGCCTCTATGACACGCTCGCGACTTGACCAGATGCGACCGTCTTGGTGAACGTGTTCGTCACCCTGACTGACTTGTAGGCGTAGGCGACCCAAATCCCGGTCAGTACAAAAGAGACTATGGCGCTGCTAGTGCACCGCCCGCGAGCATTTGGCTCATCGGGACGCCAAGAACCGCCGAAATCCACACCGTATCCAGAATAAACACAATTGGTATTGCAACCACTGGTATAGGAATAGCTGCTTGAAGCGATATCTCCGCGGCAGCATTGCAACGAACACAACCACCTGGAGCACTATAAACGCCAGCAAGAGGGCAACCTCGCTGTAGACCGCCAGGCTGCCATTTGGCAGCGCCATGAGTTGTTGGTAGCCGTCACTCGACGAACCCAATGCGACGAGTGCGCCCAGCGTGGACAAAGCCTGAAGGATCGCAAGCAGCATTAGCCAGCCTCCAAACCCCACAAGGCCCGCTGGATTCTGTGAGGGTTTGGTCGCAGACAGAACAGCGACAAGGACAGGCACGCCAATCAGCAGAAACAGTATTGCCCAGTGCCAGATCGAAACACCCATTTACCCCTCCCCCTTTTCACAATCTTAGGGTGTATCGTCTTTTTTGAACAGCTCAAGAGGGCGACTCTATGAACCGGTGCCTTTGGCCAGAAATCCGTTCTTCCTGACTGGTCCTGAGACGGTCACCCGCTTCAAACCGCAATCGCCGCCACCAAAATCCGGTTCTGCCTTCGTATTGCCGCCCGCAATTCGGCGATCCTCGCCCCATCACGCTTCACGAACTCGATGAACATCATGTTCATGTTGTTAAACACCAGCTCGCCCAAGGCCTGCCCGTCGATATCGCGGCGTACCAGGCCTAGCGCCTGTAGCCTCGCGATCAGCGCGCGGATCTGCTCGGTCAGTGCCCGGTCAAGCGCGGTATAAGCCTGGCCGAACGGGCTGTCGGGCAGTTGCGTCGAGATCGCCATCGCCTGCCGCCACATCTCCTTGCTGAGATAATGCAGTGAATGCTCGATATAGATGCCGAGCAGCGTGTCCAGCGCATCGCCGACATTGGCCGGCGGGTTGGCGACGACGCCTTGCCCGGCATTGAGCACCTCGTTGACCTCCATCGAAACGATGGCGCCGAGGATGTCGCCCTTGTTCTGGTAATAGTTGTAGATCGTGCCGACCGAGACCTCGGCCTGCGCGGCGATGGTCTCGATCTTGGCGCCTTCGTAGCCGGCATCGCGGAAAAGCTCCGCGGCCGCCTCGATGATGCGGCGGTGCCGATCCGCCTTTTGCCTTGCCCGCAATCCGCTCATATCTGCTATTTGCCATAAAAACAGAATTGACTCAATTTTAGAATTGGTTCAATTTTTTGCCAGAAGCCAAAAAGGCAAGGGAGAACACTCGATGTCCATCAATCTGAAGCCTACGAATCCAACTACCAAGAACCCGCTTTCCGTCCTGAAGAGCCGTTTTCACGCCGCGTGTGCTGCGACAGCACTGCTGCTGGCGACGGGCAGCCTCGCCCAGGCAGCCGATCTCAATGCCTTGATCTGGTGCGATCACGCCGATCCGGCACTGCTGCAGCCCTTCGAGGAGGCCAACGGCGTCAAGGTCAATGTCAAGGAGTTCGAAGGCACCGGCGCCGGCTTGGCGATCGTCGAACAGTCGCAGCCCGGCGACTGGGATGTGATGGTGATCGACAGCATCGACGTACCGCGCGGCGTCGAAAAAAGCCTGTTCGAGCCGTTGCCGGAAGACAAACTGCCGCTGGCCGACCTCTTTCCCCAGGTGAAGATGGACAGCTCCACCGTGGTCGACGGCAAGCGCTACGCCATCACCGAAAAATTCGGCTACAACACGATCGGCTACAACAAGACCAAGGTCGATCCGGCCGACATGCAGTCGATGGCTGCGCTGACCAGCGATAAGTACAAGGGCAAGATCGCCATCTACGACTACTATCTGCCGGTCATTGGCATGGCCGCACTGGCAATCGGCAAGCAGACCGCCGAGCTGACCGAAGCCGACCTTCCCGCCATCAAGGAAGAGCTGCTGAAGATGAAGGCCAACGCCAAGCTGGTCGGCGAGGTGACTGCCAGCCAGACCGCGCTGGCAACCGGCGAGGTCGACATTCTGGTCGGCGGCGGCGAATGGGTGACGGCCGGGCTGGCCAAGGAGAACCCTGCCCTCGATTTCTCAATCCCGAAAGAAGGTGCTGTGCTGTGGTCGCAGTCGCTGGCGATGTTCAAGGATTCCAAAAACAAGGATATGGCGCTGAAATTCATCCAGTACATCATGAGCCCTGAAGGCCAGGCGCGGCTTGCTACCTCGGCCTGCTATTGGGGCATGCCGGCGAATACCAAGGCGGCTCTGACCGATGAGCAGAAGAAGATCCTGCGCTTCGACGAGCAGCCGGATTTCCTGGCCCGCGCCCAGCCCTATCCGGCGCCGAATGCCGATCTCGACAAGAAGATGCAGGACGTCTGGACCGAAATGCTGCAGGCGCAATGACCGGTGGCCGGTCATGAACTCTGCCACGAACAGTGGACGTGCCTTGCCCTGGGCGCTGGTCACGCCGGCGCTCGCCTGGACGCTGCTGTTCTTCGTGCTGCCTTTCCTGGCCATGGCGCTTTCCAGCCTGACGGCGCATGATGGCGGCGGCTTCACCCTGTCAAACTACAGCCAGTTCTTCAACAATCCGGCCTATTGGCAGGCGATGGTGAACTCGCTGCAGGTCACCGCCATCGTCACCCTGTTCTCGGTGCTGCTCGCCTACCCCTTCGCCTGGATCTTGGCCGAACAGGTGCCGGCGCGCTGGCAGCGGCTGGCGCTGATGCTGGCGGTGCTGCCGTTCTGGACTTCCTATGTCGTGCGCTCCTACTCCTGGCTGCTGGTGCTGGCGCAGAACGGCGTGATCAATCGCGCGCTGACCGGCTCAGGCCTGTTTGCGGAACCGGTGCAACTGGCCAACACACGGCTGGCCACGATCATCGGTTTCGTCCATTTCTTCGTCATGCTTTTGACGCTGACGATCTTCGCCAATCTGAAGCAGCTCAGTCCCAGCTACCGCAAAGCTGCCGCCGATCTCGGCGCCGGGCCGGTGCGCACGTTCCTGCATGTCGTCCTGCCGCTGACGTTGCCCGGCATCATGGTCGGCGCTTTTCTCACCTTCGTGCTGTGCATCGGCGACTACATCACACCGCAGATCCTCGGCGGCAACAACGAACTTTTGATGCCGCAGTTGGTGATGATGCAGATCGGCCGGCGCGGCGACTTTCCGCTCGCCTCGGCGCTGTCGATCATTCTGATGGCCGTGGTTACCATTGCCTATCTCGCCTGCGCCCGCTGGCTGAAGATCGAGCGGGCCTGACCATGCGCTCCTCCACTGTGGCCAAAGCCATTCGCATCCTGTCCGGCCTCTACGCCATAGCCATCTATGGCTTCATTTTCCTGCCGGTGGTCGTGCTGGTGCTGTTTTCGCTGCAGGCGACGTCGTTTCCGATCCCGCCCGTCACCGGGCCGTCGCTGCGCTGGTACGACGCCGTGCTCGCCGACACCCGGCTGACTTCGGCGCTGGTCAATTCGCTTCTAGTCGCAGCCATCTCCTCAGCTGTCGCCGTCACGCTGGGTTTCCTCTCCGCCTGGGGTTTTGCACGCTTCGTCCTGCCCGGCTCAGGTCTGCTGCGCGGGCTGATCACGCTGCCGCTGACGGTGAGCTATCTCATCATCGGCATGGGACTGCTGGTGCTGTTCAACTGGGCCGGCGTGCCAAAATCGCTGCTCGCCGCCGGCACCGGCCATGTCGTGATCAACCTGCCGCTGTGCTTTGCCATCATCTACAGCCAGATGGGCGACCACCAGATCAACATCGAGCGCGCCGCGCGCGACCTCGGCGCGCCCGAGCGGAAGGTGCTGCTGCTGATCACAGTGCCGGTGATGGCGCCGGCGATCTTCGCCGGTTTCTTCCTGTCGATGACCTTCTCCTGGGACGAATTCGTGATTTCCTTCCTGCTGACGCGTTTCGACACGACGCTGCCGGTCGAGATCTGGAACCTGCTGCGCTCAGGCCTCAATCCCAAGACCAACGCCGTCGGCTCGCTGGTCTTCGCCGTCTCCATCGTGCTGGTGGTAATGTTCGAACTGATGCTGTTGCGGAGGAAGCCGGCATGACGGCGCCACTGGTCGATATAAGCTCCGTCTCGCACCGCTTCGGTCAACACACCGTGCTGAAGAACGTTTCGCTGCAAATCGAGCCGGGCAGCTACACGATCCTGCTCGGGCCGTCGGGCTCCGGCAAGACGACGCTGCTGTCCATTCTCGGCGGCTTCGTCACGCCGAGCGAAGGCAAGGTGCTGATCCGCGGCGAGGACTGCACCGCCGTGCCACCGGCGAAGCGGCCGACCACGACGGTGTTCCAGGACTATGCGCTGTTTCCGCATATGAGCGTCGGCGGCAATGTCGGTTTCGGCCTGCGCATGCAAGGCGTCGATGCCGCGACACGGGCCGCGCGGGCGCGCGAGGCGCTGGCGCTGGTCGGGCTGGCCACCGCTTTTGACAAAAAGCCGCACCAGCTTTCCGGCGGCCAGCGGCAGCGCGTCGCATTGGCCCGCGCCCTGGTGGTCGAGCCGACCGTGCTGCTGCTCGATGAGCCGCTCGGCGCGCTCGACCTCAAATTGCGCCGGCAGATGCAGGACGAGCTAAAAGCGATCCAGAAGCGGGTCGGCACCGCCTTCATCCATGTCACCCACGATCAGGAAGAGGCAATGGCACTGGCCGACCATTGCGTGGTGATGAATGATGGGCGCATCGAGGACGAAGGGCCGCCCGAGCGCGTCTATGCGCGGCCGGCGACGCGCTTTTCCGCTACCTTCATGGGCGAAAGCACGCTGATATCCGGAGCGGTGACGGCGGCTAAGGACGGAACAATCACTGTCGCTACGCAGGTCGGACCGCTTTCGCTGACCGGCGCATTGCCGGCCGGGACGACTGTCGCCCTCGCCGTCCGTCCGGAACACCTTGTTCTCGGCGCGGCCGGCGGCGCTGTAGGGCTCGGCACGGCCAAGGTGAGCGACGTTGTGTTTCAAGGCAGCTTCAAGCGCGTGCTCGCCGTTTCTGCGCAGGACCCGGCGCTGCACTTCATCGCCAAGGTTGCCGCCGCTGCGACCGTCCAGCCGGGCGACATCGTTGCGGTTTCGTGCGACGCTGGCGACATCATCCTTCTGGCGAGTTGAGCCATGGGCGCGTTTCCGGTCATCGACGCTCCGAATTGGTATGAAACCATCCGCATGGGCGATGGCGTGACGCTGATCCACGAGCCGTGGATCAAGCCGTTCTTCCGCTGCAACATCTGGCATGTGCGCGGTCGCGACCGCGATCTCCTGTTCGACACCGGCCTCGGCCATTTCAGCCTGCGGCGTCACGTGCCGCTGGTGACGGAGCGAAGGATCATTTGCGTTGCCAGCCACACGCATTTCGACCATATCGGCTGCCATCACGAATTTCCGGACCGCTGCGTGCATCGGGCCGAGGCAGAAATCCTCGCCGATCCGCGCAATGAATGGACGGTTGCCGACCGCTACGCTACCGACGCAATGTTCGATGGAATGCCGCTAGGCTGGGACGCGGCGCGCTACCGGATCCTGCCGGCGCCGGCCGATCGCTTGCTCGGGCAAGGCGATGTCGTCGATCTCGGCGACCGTGCCTTCGAGGTAATCCACACCCCGGGTCATTCGCCCGGCGGCATCGCGCTCTACGAGAGGAAGACCGGCATCCTGCTTTCCGGCGACATCGTCTATGACGGCCCGCTGATCGACGATGTCTATCATTCCGCCGTCGACGACTATGTCGAAACGCTGCTACGGATGCGCGAGCTCGATGTCGCGGCCGTGCATGGCGGTCATTTCCCGAGCTTCGGCAAGATACGCTACCACCAGCTTATCGACGAGTATCTCGCACAAAAGCGGCAGGCCGGCTGTCATCTGCTGCAGGCGCGATAAGCACCGGTGTATCGCATCGCGAGAAGCGCTTGACGAATTCACAACGCCCTTTGCGGGCACGGCGTGCCGGCGGCATCGCCGCAGCGTGAAGCCGTGGGTTGGGGTCTCAAACTCGTCTCTTCCGACTGGCGCACCAGTTGGGCAAAGGCAAGAGCAAAACTTCCCAGCATCAGGACGATGATAATCAGGCGTGTTACGGGCAATAGATCGGTCCGACTGGCTGGCCCCCACGCCGCCCATCCACTGCCGGCTAACATGATCGATCGGGCTTTACGAGAGTTTAATCCCCCTCTTAACCATCACATTCGCTTGTCACCCGATACGATGCGCGAGCGCCTGACCAGCGCTCTTCCCGGCGCTGTGTTTGGGGCAGCCCATGCCTCCCTTTGCAGATTTGCCGTCCCATGCTAACCCGGCGCTGGCGCGGCCCAAGCAACCGGTCGCCACCAACCGGTCGCCATCCACATCGCCAATGGGAAGCCATGAGCAAAGCCGCCAGCCGTTTCGCCTTCGTCTCGTCCGACACCGCCGACGCCAAGGCGGCGCTGGAGAGCCTTTCGGAGCGCTATGGCCAGACGTCCATCGAGGATGCAGAGATCGTCGTCGCCCTCGGCGGTGACGGATTCCTGTTGCAGACCTTGCGCGACACGATGAGCACGGGAAAAAAAGTCTACGGCATGAACCGTGGCACCATTGGCTTCCTGATGAACGAGTATCGCGCCAGCGGTTTGACCGGGCGCATCGCGGCGGCCGTTGCCGAAACGATCCGTCCGCTGGAGATGCAGGCGGTGACGGCAGAGGGCGAAACGATTTCAGCGCTGGCGATCAATGAGGTTGCGCTGTGGCGCCAGTCCTACCAGACGGCCAAGATCCGGATCACAGTCGACGGGCAAGTGCGGCTCGAGGAATTGAACTGCGATGGCGTGATGATCGCGACGCCGGCCGGCTCGACCGCCTACAATCTGTCCGCGCACGGGCCGATCCTGCCGCTCGACGCGCCGCTGCTGGCGCTGACCCCGGTCAGTCCGTTTCGCCCGCGCCGCTGGCGCGGCGCGCTGCTTTCCAACAAGGCGACCGTTCGTTTCGACATTCTGGAGGCGGAAAAGCGGCCGGTGAACGCCGCCGCCGACCACACCGAAGTGAAGGCCGTAACCTCGGTGACGGTGCGAGAATCGCCAACGGTGACGGCGACGCTGCTGTTCGATCCGAGCCACTCGTGGAACGAGCGTATTCTTGCCGAACAGTTCCGTTACTGAGCCGGTACAGCGACGGGCAGCTCGATTAAGAACGGCGATTAAGGTTACGACTTCACAATCACACCATTCCCCGCCCGTTTCTGTTGACAAATCGTGGGCTTGCGCCTACCTGCAATACCAATCTTGCAGGCGCGCGGCGCTTGCCGCGACTGCTTATGTTGCGCCCCCGAACCAGCCAAAGACAGCCAAACTTGTCCTCAGACGCCCAGATCGCTCAAGAAGCGTTGACCTTCACAGACCTCGGCCTGTCGCCGAAGGTCCTTTCTGCAGTCACCGATGCCGGTTACACCGAACCGACGCCGATCCAAGCCGGCGCCATACCGCACGCCTTGCTCGGCAAGGACATTTTGGGCATCGCCCAGACCGGCACCGGCAAGACGGCCTCGTTCGTGCTGCCGATGCTGACCCGGCTTGAAAAGGGCCGGGCCCGCGCCCGCATGCCGCGCACGCTGATCCTCGAGCCGACGCGCGAGCTTGCCGCGCAGGTCGAAGAGAATTTCATCAGATACGGCAAGAACCACAAGCTCAACATCGCGCTTCTGATCGGCGGCGTGTCGTTCGACGAGCAGGACAAGAAGCTGGAGCGCGGCGCCGACGTGCTGATCGCGACGCCCGGCCGCCTGCTCGACCACCGCGAGCGCGGAAAGCTTCTGCTCAACGGCGTCGAGATCCTCGTCATCGATGAGGCCGATCGCATGCTCGATATGGGCTTCATTCCCGACATCGAGCGCATCTGCGAGATGATCCCGTTCACGAGGCAGACGCTGTTCTTCTCGGCGACGATGCCGCCTGAGATCACCAAGCTCACCGAGAAATTCCTGCACGCGCCGGTGCGCGTCGAGGTTTCGAAAGCCGCGTCCGCCGCCACAAACATCATCCAGCGGCTGGTGAAATCCGGCTCGAAACCCTGGGACAAGCGCGAGACGCTGCGCAATCTGATAAGGGCCGAGGATGCGGAGTTGAAGAACGCCATCATCTTCTGCAACCGCAAGATCGAGGTCTCGGAGCTTTTCCGCTCGCTGCTGAAATATGATTTCGACGCCGGCGCGCTGCATGGCGACATGGACCAGCGCGCGCGCATGCAGATGCTGGCCAATTTCCGTGACGGCAAACTGCGCTACCTCGTTGCGTCGGACGTTGCGGCGCGCGGCCTCGACATCCCCGATGTCAGCCACGTCTTCAATTACGACGTGCCGATCCATGCCGAGGACTATGTCCACCGCATCGGCCGCACCGGCCGCGCCGGACGCTCGGGCAAATCCTTCACCATCGCCACCAAGTCCGACACCAAATACATCGACGCGATCGAACGGCTGATCGGCAACAAAATCGAGTGGCATGACGGCGATCTCTCGACTGTCGTCGCCAGCGAGGGCGGAGAGGACGAAGCTCCCCGCCGTGGCCGCGGCGCCCCGCGCCGCGCCGGCCGCAAGGACGATGACCGCAAGGACAGGGGCGAACGCAAGCCACGCGAACGCCACGCCAAGCAAAGCGAAGCTGCAGCACCGGCTGTGGGGCGCGAGGAACAGGCCGTGGCGGCCGAGACCGCGGTCGCCGATGCCGGTGAGCGGCGCGCGCGCAAGCAAGCGATCCGCTCGGAAAATAGCGAGCGCCAAGCTTCGCCCGAACGTAAGGCTTCGCCCGACCGCAATCGCAACGAACAGCGTGCGCCGGAACGTGGCGACACCAGGCCGCAGCGCGACGGCAATCGCCCTGCCCGCCATCGGCAGGAAGACAATGACGCGACCGTCGGATTCGGCGACGACATGCCCGCCTTCATGCGCATCGTCGCCAAGGTCTGATCAGATATCGGTCCGCCTTAAATCCAGAATACCTAAACGGAAACGGCCCCTTGCGGGGCCGTCTTCATGTTCGGGTTCGTATCTGAACATGATCTTTTCGAACCCGAAGGTCCGGGATCATGGTCCAGCTCAGGTGAGCGGTGAAAGCTGAATTTCGACGCGGCGGTTCTGAGCACGGCCGGCGGCCGTCGCCTTGGAAGCGATCGGACGCGTCTTGCCGAAGCCGGTGACGGCGAAGCGGCGGG
>NZ_RZSW01000188.1:0-10725 GCF_003997375.1 Mesorhizobium sp. M5C.F.Ca.IN.020.29.1.1
GAGAAACGGCGGCAACTGCTCGAAATCGAACGCCGCAGAAACCTGTATCTCGGCAGCAGGCCTGCAGCTTCAGTCCTTGGCCGGACCGTTATCGTCGTCGACGACGGCATAGCGACCGGAGGCACGGTCAGAGTGGCGCTCAAGGCGTTAAGGAAGGATCGGGCCGCGCATGTTGTCTTGGCCGTTCCGGTAGCACCCAGGGATACGCTCGCCCTGATAAAAGCCGATGTGGACGAAGTGGTCTGTCTCGCCACGCCCGAGCCGTTTGTTGCGGTGGGCCGGTATTATGGGGACTTCGCGCAGACCACGGACGCGGAGGTGATCCGGCTGCTGCGTGAGGCAGAACAGTTCGAGAGCAAATCGTCGATGCGATCTGCCGGTTAACTCATCGCCGACAGCCGAAGGAGCAAGCTATCGCTAAGGACCGACGGAAGCAGATTGTCGAGCGGGCGAAATCTTTCTCTACCAGCAAGACCGCGCCCCAACGGCGGGCGAGCCGTCAGTCCCGCAAACGATTGGCAGCGTGATCCTGGCGCTGCTCGGTCGCGACCTGCTTGGAATCCAGACCGCGTTCCTTCGTATGCTGAGCCTTGTCGCGGTTGGACAGGATTTGGTTTTCTTCGAGCTTATCCTTTGGGGTCGTGGTCATGGCACCTGTACCAGAACCCTTTCCCCGTGCACCCGCTCCGACATGCTTCTTGCTACCTTTTGCCATCGGCTTGCTCCAATTCTTAGTCGTCGGGACGATTCTTGTGGTGAACGCTCTCCTGATTTTCTCCGCGAAGGATGTTGCGATCGTCAGGATCAACAAGGTCGGGTGTCTTGGACCTGATTTCCGATCCCTTGCGCAGCGCTTCACGTTCCGCTGCGGATCGCTTCAGGTCCGCCTCTGCGTCGAAATCCTTGCCGGCGCCCTTCGTGTTCTCCCGCTTTTCAATGATGCGCAATTGCTGCTCATGGGTCCTGCGTCCAGCCATTGGTTCCTCCTTGCGTTGGATTTGAGGCCCAGATTGCTGACGGCATCGTCGACTTCCCGGTGATTGCAGGGGCCACGGTCCTTGCCGAAGCGGGAATCGTGGGCACCACGATCTGAGCCTGTCCTTATGGCGATAATGGCAGGGCGGCGGGATCGTTCCGAAATGGCGGTCGAATAAACCGTCCATCGCTCATCGACTCCGGACTGCCCATCCGCATCTGCCAAGATCCGTCAGTCTTTCTCCTCGCGATACAAGCGCTCGGTCGCCCGCGCACTCTCGCTGCGTTCTGCGGGACCGCGACGGCGTCGCGTAAGGAGTGCGTAGGCGATCAGGATTGCCAGTATCAGGGGACCGCCTGCAACGACGAGCAACCACATGCTGTTCTCAAACATGGACCATCTCCTTTCCCTCACAACCGAGAAGGCGCCGTAACCGTTCCTGGGCTCTGCGTAATGGAACCCTGTTCGCTGCGGACGGCGCCCGACCCGAAGCGATTGCCTGTCTGCGAGCTCGCGATCCGTTGCTTTGACGGCAATTATGCTACTGATTTGGCTGTGGTGCTGATTTGCGCCGACGACCCGCCGCCGAGGCGGGTTTTTTGTTTGAGTTTCGGCCATCCCTCAGAGCTGCATGTCACGCTTAAGGCGCGACTTGACCTCGCCGAACCATTTCCGAGAAACCGAGACCTGGCTGAAGTCCAAACGCGGTCTCCTGCGGTTTTGCCAGGCAAAGACCGAGGCCCGCCCCTCAGGCGGCGCTGCCCGCCTGCCGTTCCGATGGAACATCCCGGCATCTCCGTCGTTCGGCGACTGATCGCCGATGTCCACGTCTGACGCCTATCGCTGCAGCGGGAGCGTAAAGCTGCAGATACCAGATACAGAGGAGGCAACCATGCCCAACACTGCCGAGATCCTTGTCGACACATTGATCGCCTGGGACGTTCGCGTGATCTTCGGCCTGCCGGGAGACGGCATAAACGGCATCATGGAGGCGCTACGAACAAGGCAGGACAAGATCCGCTTCGTACAAGTGCGGCATGAGGAATCCGCGGCTTTCATGGCGACGGCCTATGCCAAATGGACGGGCAAACTCGGCGTCTGCCTCGCCACCTCAGGGCCAGGAGGCACTCACTTGCTCACCGGCCTCTACGACGCAAAGCTCGACCAGGCGCCGGTCCTTGCCATAACCGGCATGCAATTTCACGACCTGATCGAGACGTTCACGCAGCAGGATGTCGATCTCACCCGTGTTTTCAACGACGTCGCCATCTTCAACACGCAAGTGACCGACGCAGCGCATATGGAGAACGTTGCCGGCCTGGCCTGTCGTTCCGCTCTTGCGGGACGCGGCGTCTCCCATCTCTCGATAGCCAGCGACGTGCAGGAACAGACGTCGGCAAAGCGCTCGCCCCGCAACCTTCCAAGACACACGCCCGAACGGTGGTTCGAAGGAGACAAGCGACCCGACGAAGCCCAGCTTGCTCTTGCGGCCGATATCCTCAACACAGCCTCAAAGGTGGCGATACTCGCCGGGCGCGGTGCGCTGCATGCCCAGGCCGAACTCGAGAGGACGGCGGAACTCCTCGCCGCACCCGTTGCCAAGGCTTTGCTCGGCAAAGCCGTCTTGCCGGACGATCACCCGCACGTCATGGGCGGAATCGGAATATTGGGCTCGCTGACCTCGCAGGAGATCATGGAGGAATGCGAGGCGCTGCTGATCGTCGGCTCGACCTTCCCCTACATCGAATACTATCCCAAGCCCGGCAAGGCGCGCGGCGTGCAGATCGACCGCAACGCGCAGCGGATCGGCCTTCGCCATCCTGTCGAGGCCGGTCTCGTCGGCGATGCGGCCATCACGCTGCAATTGCTGAATGAAAGGCTGAAGCCTAAGCAGGATAGATCATTTCTCGAGAACGCGCAGCAGAGCTTACAGCGCTGGCGCAAGATGATGGCCGAGGCGGAAAGCAGGGACGACGTGCCGCTCAAGCCGCAACGCGTCGTCAAGGCATTCGGCGACCGAATGCCGGTCAACGCGATCCTGGCTAGCGATTCCGGTCAGAACACCGAACTTGCCGCCCGTCATATCGATATCAAGGCAGGCCAGGATTTCGCCGTCTCCGGCTCGCTGGCATCGATGGCCTGCGGGCTGCCCTATGCGATTGCCGGCGGGATCGCCTTTCCGGGCCGGCCGGTTTTTGCGGTGGTGGGCGATGGCGGGCTGGCGATGCAGCTTGGCGAATTCTCGACGGCCGTGCGTTACAAGATTCCGCTCAAGCTTCTGGTGATCAAGAACAACATGCTCAACCAGATCGCCTGGGAGCAGATGATGTTCCTCGGCAACCCGCAATTTGCCTGCGAACTCCAGCCGATCGATTTCGCTTTGGCTGCTGAGGCCATGGGGGGCATCGGCTACAGCGTCACCCGGCCTGAGGACGTCAATGGGGTCCTTGATGCCGCGTTTGCCGCGGAAGGCCCGGTGATCATAGAGGCGGTCGTCGACGCGTATGAACCTATGCTGCCGCCGCGCATGCCGGACGAATATCGCAAGAACATGCGCACAGCGCTGCGGGAAACGCCAGGCCGTAAGGAGATCGAAGCAAACCTCGCTCGGGAGCCGCTGAAGACAATCATGGGCTGACTGCAGGTCCCCTGGCCGGTCACTCCTTGACGTAGGCGCCTGGCTGGCGCCCGCCCTTCGGAGCCTTGGCGTCCTTGGAACGCTCGGCGATCGACGGTCCGGCGCCGGATGTGGGCGGGTTTTGCCCTTCGGACTGATGGGTTTTGTCCTCCACCTCGTCCTTCGACCGTGTCAGGCCCATCCCGCCGGCAGGCTTCTTGTTGCCAGCCGCCTCTTGGGAGAATTGATCCGACGCGTCTGCATCTTTCTTGGCCGGGTACTTGGTAGCACCATATTCGTAGCGGGTCTCGTTTTCAGTCATGGCGTGTCTCCGATTGCCTCATGCATAGCGGTTAAACAGCCCTGTGACGGCCGGGTTCCAACTGCCGCCCGTGCTCCCCACTGCCGGCATATGCGACGTCTGCAAACGGACGCGGCGCCCGCTGGCGCGGCTGCCGATTCGGCAACGCTCAGGCATCCTGCGGCAGTCAGGCCTCTTGCCATGGCGTGTGCAGGATATCGGCGCCCGGCTGCTCGTCGAACAGGACCGCGCAGCCGCGCTCCCACGCCACCGGCGACAGGGCGTTGGCCACGATTTCGTCCGGCGAGATGAAATCCCCGGTCAGCACCCGCAACTCTTCCACGGCTTTGGCCATTGACACCAATCGCCCGGCGGCGCGGCCGGTCGTGCAAGCGTTGATGACGGAAACGAGATCGATCATTTCGAAGTGGCCCATCCTAGGCCTCCGCAAACAGCGTCCCTTTCCGGCTATGAACGTCGCAGCGATCGACAATGTTCCCGGCCTGGTCGAACGAAGTCAGCTTTCTGAAGCTGCCGTCAACCATTCGGCTTCAAGCGCGGTGCAGTCACATCGCCTTTCCGGTATTGCCTATCCCTTCCTTAAGCTTGCTCAGGAATGCCACCAGAGCATCCTCCGGCCGATCGGCCTCCTCGGTCAGCATGTCGATCCCCCAGCGTCCGAGGACCGCTTCCTGGACGACGCTCGGTTGCGGCATGAAGACGAACGATTTCGGACGGTTCTTTTCGTAGCCGGACCGGCGCCAGGTTTCCCAAAGCCGATACAGCAACAGACGGATGTTCATGTCGGACATGCTGTAGCCGATGAACAGGATGGTGCGCCCCAGTGCGTCGGCACGAAACTTCACATCCAGCGGCGACTCGAACGATAGCCGCTCGAAATAATCGGACTCCGCCAGGACCAGAGATGCATCGTCGTCGAAATCGCCGTGGTATTTGATGATCTGGGTAACTTCGCCGTTCACCTTGGCGATATCCTTGGCATTGGCCACTTTTACGAACGGGCGGTCGTGGACTTCGAATGCAACCTCAAGGTTCCGATCATAGTTGGTGGTGTAGATGATCGGGAAATCCAATGACACGATCAGCTTGTGGATCGCCGACCCCTTGACTTTTTCCCGCGAGACGCTCCATTCGCGATCCATCCAGCTGCGCAAGGGACCGAGACCCCCATTCTTCAGCCGGTAATATTCGGCAAGAGCCTGGTAGCTGGGTTCAGGTATGTCGACCATGTCGCGGTCGAGGCAGAGTTCATCCTCCATATGCTGGATGAGCTTCTGCCAGGATGGCAGGCCGACGCTCATCGACACCCCCGCCCCAACGAACAGGATCGCTCGTCGCTCTTTCACGGACTGAGCCAGTTGCTCGAGTGCAGACGGCATGGCCAACTCACCAGGCAATGATCCAACACAACTGCGAAAGGCGTCCTCTGTTCCGGAGAAGCCCGGACCACTGCCAAATGTGTCCAGCAAATGGGGTGTGTTCAGAAAATCGGGTGTGTTCAGAAAATCGGGCGCAGACTGGAACCGGTTGAGGCAGATTGAAGTTTGGTTGTCAGGGAGACGACGATGGCCGCACGACGAGATCAGACGACTGCCAAAGCGAGAGGCGATATTCAGGCCGGGGCGACGCAGGACAAGACCCCGGGGTTCGACCCTGCCGCCGCACCTGAAGCGACCGACGCCGAAGCGGCAAATGTGCCGAGCCCTGCCGCCGAATCTCGCCCACGCCGACAGCCAGAGTTCACGAATGAAGCAAGCTTCGGCGATGCGATGCGGCGGCCGGTAGGAAGCGAGCCTGATCTTCAGCCTCGCAGCAACTGGCCGGTGCTGGTGATTGCCGCAGTCGTTCTCGTAGCGGCCGCGGTCTTCGTGATAGCAGCCATGCTGCGCTAGCGAGGTACGTTTCGAGAGCTATTCGTACCCGAGGGTAAGGTCATTGTGAGCATCTGTCGCGGCTATCGCAGCCTGGCCAAAAGCGACTGCGATCTGGTTCAGCGCTTTGACCAGGTCGCCGATGGCATACACTCCATCGACCGAAGTCCGCTGATGCTTGTCGACGACAACATAGCCCTCGTCGCAGCATTCGATGCCCATTGCCAGGGCGAGTTCGGAACGCACCCGGCATCCCATCGCCGGATAGATGACGTCGAAATGTCGCACCTCGCCGTCCTTAAGGATGGCCTCGTAACCATTTTCGGACGGAACAAACTTTTTGAACGTGTCGCAAATGGCAATGTTCTCTTCCATGGCCACGCGCCGTGTGCTGGCGGAAAAATCGGGAAGATAGCGTGCGAGCAGTGTGACGTGCTGCGTGTACTGCTTGAGGAACAAGGCCTCTCGCAGTGCCTTCGCCTCGTGTCCGATAACCGCGACCCGACGATCTATGACTTCATAGCCGTCGCAAACCGGGCAAAGGCGTACGCTGCCTCTGGCGATGGCCTCGCCCAGACGCGGAATTGCAGGCACGACGTCGACGATACCTGTCGCCAGGAATATCTTGCGGGCGACGATCCGCCCCGCGTTTGTCTCGGCACCGAATCCGCCTAAGGTCGGCTCGATCGATGACGCCTGATCCTGCACCAGTGTCGCTCCGTATTCGGCGGCCTGCGCGCGAAGGCGTTGCAGAAGATCGGGGCCGCTGATCCCTTCCGGAAATCCGGGGCAATTACGGCTTTGTGGAATCAGCATCGCGCGCGATTCACCCGCGTCGACCACGACGACCCGATGACGAAACCTGCCGAGATAGATAGCGGCGGCCAGCCCCGCAGGTCCGCCGCCAACAATGAGAACATCCGCTTCAGTCGCGGATGAGGCTGAATGTCGGCGTTTGCGCACGGATTGATCCATCCGCGCCGAACGCACTCATGGGAAAGATGTTCCAGCGCCGAAATCGAAAGGCGCGACATCTGCCGCGGCAAGGCGTTACCACTCGATCGCCGGCCGCGCGATCATCAGCCAGAAAATCCCGAGGACGGCAGCAAAGGCGGGAAAGCCAAAGGCGAACCACAGCCAGAAAAGCCTGATATACCGGGCCGGCAGCGGGTCTCCCGCCTTGGCGGCTTCGGACGCCAGATTGCGCATCTCCATCTGCATCCATACCACCGGCAGCCAGAACACACCGGTGATGATATAAAGCGCGATGGAAAGCACGATCCAGCCTTCGGAGAGCGAGTAACCCGCCAGCCAGGCGAGCGCGACGCCGGTTATCGGCTGCGCCACGACGGCAGTTGCCGTGAAGAGAAAGTCGGCGACCACTACGATGCGCGCCACTGCCGCAATTGTTGCTGCATTGCCGGTCCTGTGGGCGAGAAGCATGAAGAAGGCAATGCCGGCGCCCGTGCCAAGCAGCACGCTGGCACCGATGACATGCAGGTACTTCAGCACGAAATAGAGCATCAGCGCTCCTCCAGGATTGCCAATGCAACGAAGTGAAGGACGATGATCGGCAAGACCTTCAGGAACGGCCCAAGCGGTTCGTTCCACAGGTCCGGGCGCAGGAAAGTGCCCACGATTAGATAGAAGAGCGAGAGCGCGATGCCGGCGTAGACGCCTTTTCGCGCCGTTGGCCGCCAGGCTATGAGTGCGCCGACGACGACGTCGGCAAGAGCGCCGGCGATCACGGCAGGCGCCGACAAGATGCCAGCCCCCGTGCTTTGCATGAGGCCGATGCCGTTGCCGTAGCCAGTGGTCAGCGAAACAATCCCCGTCATGATCCAGAAGAACGGCAGGACGACGAAGATTGCAGGCTTGGCGAAATAAAGCCCGGCGAACCATTTCTCCTGCACCGTTGCCGGATTGAGCGCGAGGAACTGCGCCAAGCTTTGTGGGTGTATGCCGGTCAGGGAAGTCCAGTTCGATGGATCTCCGACCGCCCCTCGCGTGATCTCCCTGGCGGCATTAGTGCGCATCGGAGGTCGCCAGCCGAGCACCGCGGCGAGATCGCCGAGGCGGTAGAGAAATCGGGCAACCCATCCCGGCAAGACAAGCCTGGCTGCGGAACCCCAGCCGAGCCAGCGGCGAAAAGTGCCGACAATCTCATCCATGGTCAGCTGTTCGGGACCTGCAAGTTCCAGCGCCATACGAGACGGACTGCCGGGATTGAGAAAGAAGAGCACCGTCGAGACCACATCCTCGAGCTGCACGACCTGTAGCCGGCCTGTATCTGGCATTGACGGCAGCACCGGCAGCGAGGCCAGACCGCGAAACAATGCACTGGCCCCAAACACAGGCCGGCCGAGCACCACGGAAGGGCGAAGGATTATCCAGTCCAGATCAAGTGCCATGAGGGCCTGATCGCCAGCATATTTCGTCGCCGAGAACGACGAAGGCTGTGCCTGATCGACACCCATTGCCGAGAAGTGGATCACCTTGGCAACGCCGGCCCGCGCGCAGGCGAGAAAAAGAGCCGCCGCAGCATCGCGATGAACTTGCCCGGTCTCTTCGCGAGGGCTGTCCTGCAGAACGCCGGCACAGTTCACGACGGCATCGATGCCGGCCAGATGCGGCAGCCAATCTTCAGGGCGTAGCGCGGTCGCCATGTCCAGCACCAGCAATTGGTAGTCGCGGGCTGCATTTGCCCGAGGGCTACGGACGATGCCGACCACCTCATTTCCTTCGGAAACGAGGCGGGAACAGACCGAAGCGCCGATCAGGCCGGTGGCGCCAACAACGAGAATTCTCATCGGGCCCCGGTCTCCGGTAGCGGTAACCACGAGACCATCGCCGTCCTATTCGGCGCGTGTCTCCTCGATGGCGTCGATGTTGTTCCGGCGCTGCGAAAACACACGTCTCCCAGGCAGTTGTTCAAGGGTGATGGTGACCACAGGCAGTCAAGTCGAAGACCGCGACGTTTACTGGTATTTACAGTGCGCGCTTGTAGCGTTGCTTCCACACATTGTCCTCCCAGCGACCGAACGGACCGCAAGACTGCTGTGCAACTTGAAATAGAGCACATCATGGTTGCGTCAACTGAACCGCTGACGGACCTGCGCGATCATTTGGGCAGTCCAGTGGGGCATTAGCTGTATGAATGCGCGAGAGACGATCGCGGCCACTGTCCAGCAACGCGGAAAAAACCATCGAGGACGGGATTAGGAAAGCACCAGGAGACCTATTATGGACAGGGAAGCGCGTATCAGGCGGCGAGCCCATGAAATCTGGAAGTTGAGGCGATCCTCGCCTAACTCGATGGGGCGGACTCCTCATTCCTGTACTCGTGAATGAGGCCGAGGATTTGCGATCGGACCAGTTCGCGAGCCTCGGCCTGAACGAACGGCATCAACAGTTCGACCCGTTCCTCGACGCTCTCGGGCAGATCCGCAGCAGGATCGATGAGGTCGTTACCGTGCGCGTAGAGATTTTCCGTCAGTTTTTTGTCGAGGTCGGAAAAAATGCCCATTGATCTGCTCCAAGCCAGCTTCTCTGCTTAAATTGAATGCTGACGAAAATGTTCCCCGGATGATCGATCACAACAGCTGCTTCTCCGGCCGAACGCGGGCTAGTCCAGCTCTGGTGGTAGCTTTTGACGTGATGCGGATTACCTGTTCCGACCCCAACTAGGACGCTCATTGTTTGGCGCTGAGCGTCGGCAGTTTAGTGAAAAGCGATCCGTCAAAACCTTACCTGACTCGCCCGTTTGCTCACAGTCAGGATCAAATCCGGACGAGAAAGGACCAAGTCGGCTTGGGCGGGAAACAGCGCGAGCGTTATCGCTTTGGTCGAGCCACGGGGAAACTGGCCTATGGCTTTCTAAAGAAGCCGGTCAGAATATTCGGACCCACTTCGCCGGGCCGCATTCTAATCCCGTCCTCGAAGCAGTTCAGCGTCACGCACTGGAAGCCGCTGTGTGCGAGGAGTGCCACCAGCGAGTCACGGTCGAAATGGTGCAGGTGCTCGTTGGGGAGACGCATACGCCACGTTCGGAACCACGCGTCGCCGGCGGTGCCGAGCTCGCGCCAGCGGCAATAAGGGACGGCGACGGCCAGGTAGCGGGCCTGAAGGCGGGCGAGGAAACCCAGGTCCGGGATGTGCTCAAGCACGTCGAACATGGCGACGAGATCCCACGAACTGGCAAGAGCCTCATCCCAATCGACAAAGCGGACGCCCTTGGGCAGCGGAAACCTGGCGATGTCGCAGCCGGCGCAGTCGGCGACCCCGGTTATTTTCGCGGCTTCGACGAACGTGCCCGTGCCATATCCAATCTCCAGGACGGACCGAGGAATTTGGCCGGTGATTCCCAGCACCCAGCCAAGTCGCTGATATCCGAGCTTGATGGTCCGGTCACTCAGGTCCTCGTAATAGGAAATGTATTGCTTGTCGTACTTGATCGGTGTGAAGTCGATCTGGTGGATCACGCCAAACCCGTCGACCTCGTAGTTGTCCAACATTAGCGTGCAGCCTCCAGCTTCCGAATTCCTTACATGGCAGAGCTAAACGCGACGTAACCGGACAACTGAGCGGTTCCGGTATTCGGGCGGTAGCGGATCGGCCCCTTTAGCCATATGGCTCCCAATCACGGACGGTCAGGTTCCGGCCCAGACTGCCGGGCGGCAATGCCTCTATCTCTGCCGGAGAGATCACCTTGCCGCTTCCTGAAAGCAGAGATAGCCAGCGACCACGCTGGCGATTGCCATGACGCCTCGCGTGCAATAGGCCTTTGCCGGAAAAGCTCAGGGAGGATTGCCGTGACAGGTACAGCCGGGACATGGCGCGTCGGAATCCTTTTTTCGCGCAGCGGCATCACTTCGGTCACCGAAAGCGAGCATTTCTACGGAACCGCCTTGGCCATCGAGGAGATCAATGCCGGCGGCGG